>CALBLD010000271.1 GCA_937895775.1 uncultured Clostridia bacterium | reverse complement strand
AAGCGGACGCCGAGCGTTTCCGCATCGTTTCCGTTGAAGTGATATTTGTCGGTTCCGACGATGGTTCCGTCCTTGGCGACGATGACAAGGTCGGAGGTCTTGATCGTGTAGACGTTTTTCATTGTCCTTGCAACTCTGTCCTGCATTACGTTGAAAGCGGGAACACTCGGATTGTTGTATGACGCGAAGGTGGTTGCGATTTTGCCGATGACAAAGGGCATTTCCTTGACGTCCTCATCGCCCGTTATTTCGTAAAGGTCTGCACGCAGGTCGGTTATAAGTGCTTTCAGAAGCTTTTCGTAATTGCTCTCGCGTCCGAGATCGGCTTCTCCCTGCATCCATGCCATACCGCGGACTTTCGGGGTGTAGCCGTCGGCAACAAGCTTGTTGTAGGTTGTTCTGAAGTTTTCAACGAAATTGTTGTACTGAACGCCCATCGGACTGGTTTTGGGATCAACCTTCTTGTCTCCCCACATCGATCTCGGATACCAGTTTCCGTATGTGTCCGAAAGACCGCTTGTATCGTTGTGGAGGGCAGTGCCGCCCGCCGCCGATTTGAATATAATCGCAGGTCTGCCGTTGCCGTAATAGTCGTTGAGGACTTCGGCAATGCCGTATTCGGGTCCGAAATGATCGGCGGATATTCCGTATCCGACACGGACATATTTCTTGTATCTGCCGATAAACGAAAGGGTTGCATGATCGGTGAGTCTCTGTTTGTCAACCTCTCCGGTGAACATTATGTTGTTGAATGTCGAGTTCTGGTTCTGTTTGCGGCTGCATCCTGCCGCATTCGACTGACCGCCGATAAGATAAACGTCAATGACGTTCTTTTCCTTGTCTTTGTGAAGGGTGGTTGTCGATTCGCGGATGTCAATGTCTGCGGCGATGACCGCTTTGCCGTCGGTCTCGTTAATAATGCCGGTGAGATAGTTTATTACCGCGTCGATCGCAAGCTGACCCTTGTATGCGACAAGAACGGTCACTCCGTTGTCGCCCTTTACCGCCTTGATCGCATATTCTCCGCCCTCAAGCGAATTGACGAGTGCCTTGCTGTCCTCTCTTGTCGTGGAATTGAAGATGATCTCATTTCCGGTTGCCGCTTCGGTGTCGGCTTTGAGAGGAAGCTCAACGCCGAGCTTTTCCTTGTAGATCTCCGCAATCTGTTTTGCTTCGTCCGATTTGTTGGCACCGAACGGGCTGTAAACGAGCGAAAAATCGGAGGCCTTGCCTTTTTCGGCTATAACTATGTCACTTGCAGCCGGAGCCTCGGTGACTGCGCCTGTTGTTGCCGCGCCTGTTGTCGTGTCGGGATTTGTCTGGCGCACATGCGGCGAATACAAACAGAAATGCCAGCAGAAGCGACAGAGCCGCGGTAATGCGGCAGTTTTTTGTTTTCATGGTGTTACTCTCCTGTTTTGATTTGTATTTTATATGTCACGGTTATTCTTTGACCGTGTAGAACTCAAGAAGCTTTTCGGCAAAGCGTATGCCGAGCGTTTCGGCGTCGCTTTCGCTGAAATGCGCGGTGTCGGTTCCCGCGACCGTTCCGTCTTTGTTGACTATTATAAGATCGGCGGTTTCGATCGTGTAGACATTCTTCATTGTCCTTGCAACGCGCTCCTGCATCCTGTTGAATGAGGGAACATTCGGATTGTTGTAGGAGCCGAAAGTGGTTGCGATCTTGCCGATGACGAAAGGCATTTCCTTGACATCCTCGTCACCGGTTATTTCGTAAAGATCCGCGCGCAGATCGTTTATCAGTGCTTTCAGCAGTCCCTCGTAGCCGCTTTCGCGTCCGAGATCGGATTCTCCCTGCATCCATGCCATGCCGCGGATCTTGGGCGTGTAGCCGTCTTCGACAAGCTTGTTATAGGTTGTTCTGAAATTTTCGACGAAATTGTAATACTGAACGCCCATCGGACTTGTTTTCGGATCGACCTTTTTGCTGCCCCACATCGATCTCGGGTACCAGTTTCCGAAGGTGTCCGAAAGACCGCCCGTGTCGTTGTGAAGTGCAGTTCCGCCTGCCGCCGACTTGAATATGAGCGCGGGTCTGCCGTTGCCGTAGTAGTCATTGAGAGTTTCCGCCATGCCGTATTCGGGACCTATGTGGTTTGTCGAAACTCCGTATCCGGTTCTGACGCTTTTTCTGTATCTTCCGATGAGTGCGAGCGACGCGGCACCGGTTCTCCTGTTCTTGTCCACTTCTCCGGTAAACATGATGTTTGTGAAGTTTCCGCGCAGATTTTTCACCCGGCTGCTGCCTGCGGCATTCGACTGACCGCCGATAAGGTAAACGTCAATGACGTTCTTGTCTTTGTCCTTGTGGAGGGTAACCGCAGAACTGCGGATGTCAAGATCTTCGGCAATGACCGCTTTTCCGTCGGTATCGTTTATGACCCCGATAAGATAGTTTATCGCCGCATCTGCCGCAAGCTGACCTCTGTATGCGACGAGAACGGTCACTCCGTTGTCGTTTTTTACCGCCTTGATCGCATATTCTCCGCCTTCAAGCGTTGCGGCAAGTGCCTTGCAGTCCTCTCTTGCGTCCGAGCCGAGTATTATTTCGTTTCCGGAAGTCGCTTCGGTGTCGGCTCTGAGCGCAAACTCAACACCGAGCTTCTCTTTGTAGCTGTCCGCAAGTTTTTTCGCTTCGTCCGAACCTGTTGCGGACACAAGTGAAAAATCGGACGGCTTGCCTTTTTCGGCAATGACTATGTCTCTCGGTCCGGGAGCCTCGGTGACCGTGCCCGAAGTCGTCACCGCACCTGTTGTCGCGTCGGGAACTGTCTGCGCACATGCGGCAAATATGAACATAAATGCCAGCAGAAGCGACAGCACCGCCGTGATACGATTGTGCTTTTTCATTGCAATACCTCGTAGTTTGTTTCGGCTGATTGCCGTTTTTCTACACTATACCATATTTTTTCGCTTTTGAAAAGAGGTTTTTGTGATTTTTTTATAATTTTTGAAATATCTATTCCATTAAGTCTCAAAGTGTGATATAATCATCGGTAATAAATGCGGATGAAGGCAGGATGGCTTATGTTAAAAAACGATGTTCCCGAATTGCTCGCCCCGGCAGGCTCGCCGGAGGCACTGAATGCCGCGATAGCGGCGGGAGCGGATGCCGTCTATCTCGGAATGACTGCGTTCAACGCAAGAATGTCCGCAAAGAATTTTTCACGTTCCGCACTATGCGATGCGGTAAAGACCGCACATGCGGCGGGCGTGCGGGTGTATGTTACCCTGAATACGACGGTTCTCGACAGGGAAATGGCATCGGCGATCGAACTTGCAACCTTTCTTTACAGGTCGGACGTGGATGCGCTGATAGTCTCCGATATGGGTCTTGCGTCGAAGATACATTCTCTTTTTCCCGATTTTGAACTGCACGGCTCGACACAGTGTTCGGGACATAATACCGACGCGGCTGTTTTTCTTGCCGAACACGGCTTTTCGCTCATGGTCGCGGCGCGTGAACTTGACCGCGAAAATCTGAAAAAACTGACCGAAAACTCTCCGATACCGATTGAGGTGTTCGTGCACGGCGCACTTTGCGTCAGCGCATCCGGACAGTGCCTTATGTCGTCAATGGTCGGCGGAAGATCGGGCAACCGCGGCGAATGTGCGCAGCCCTGCCGACTGCCCTATAATCACAGATATCCGCTTTCGCTCAAGGATAACTGCCTTGCGGGACATATCACCGAGCTTATGTCGATGGGAGTGGCTTCGCTCAAGATAGAGGGCAGAATGAAATCGCCCGACTACGTTTATGCGGTGGTTTCGGTTTACAGGAGACTGCTTGACGAAAAAAGAAACGCAAATGCGGGAGAGATTGCATATCTCTCGGAGGTCTTTTCGAGAGGCGGCTTTACCGACGGCTATTTTACCGGCGATCACGGCAATATGAACGGCATCCGGTCGGAGGCTGATAAGGCGGCAAGCGCGGCGGTCCGCCCGCTTTATAAAACAAAACCGCATGAACGTCAGCCGATAGAGTCGTATAACAGAACCGCAGACCCTGTTTCTGCCGGGTCTGCCGGGAAGATCGCGACACCGCACAGAATAATGTCCTCTGCCCGTTTCTATGATGCATCGACGATCCCGGACGGTAAAAGTTTTGATATAGTGTATCTGCCGCTTGACCGCTTCGACGGCAGGAAAGCAAACGGAGTTCTGCTTCCTCCCGTGATACCCGACAGCGAAAGAGAGACGGTCGCCGCAAAGCTTGCAAAGGCACGGGCGGCGGGAGTCGTACACGCGCTTGTGGGGAATATAGGCCATATTTCGCTTGCAAAAGAGGCGGGATTTGTACTTCACGGAGATTTCAGACTGAATATAACAAATTCCGAAAGCGCACGGCTGTATTCGGAGATATTCGATGATTATATACTGTCGCCCGAGCTTACGCTTCCTCAGATACGTGATATAGGCGGAGCAAAATGCGTGATAATATACGGTCGGATTCCGCTCATGCTCCTTGAAAAGAGCTGTAACACGACAAGACTTGCCGACAGAAGGAACGTCGTCTTCCCGGTGCTCGCCGAGGGCGGACGGGAGATCGTGCTGAACAGCGTGCCGATCTATATGGCGGACAGGAGAGAAAGTCTTGAAAAGCTCGGAGATTTCGGAGGACATTTTATTTTTACGACCGAGGGACCGCAGGAGGTCAGGTATCTGCTGTCCAACTACGAAAAGGGTCTTCCGACCAAAAAGGAAGTACGGAGAATAAAATAAGGAAGGTTGTTTGCGGGAGTATGAAAAAATACAGACTGGTGCTGGCATCGGCGTCCCCCCGCCGTACCGAACTGCTTGATATGCTCGGAGTGAGTTTTGATGTCAGACCCGCATCGGTGGATGAGAGTCTGCCGGATAATATTCTGCCGGAGACTGCCGTTGAAATGCTTGCACGTAAAAAAGCGGCGGCAACCCCGGCGGATGAGGATGAAATAATCATAGCGGCAGATACTATGGTGTCGGCGGACGGTATACTGCTCGGCAAGCCCGCAGATAAAGCCGATGCCGTGCGGATGCTCGGGATGCTGTCGGGCAGAGTGCATGATGTTTTTACCGGGGTCGCGCTTGCCTGCGGAAATGAGATTTACTCAAAGACGGTAAAGACCTCCGTGGAGTTTAGGAAGCTTTCGGACGAAGAAACAGAAAACTACGTTGAAAACGTAAACGTACTCGATAAAGCCGGCGCATACGGAATACAGGGCAGGGCGGCGGTCTTTGTCAGGAAAATAGACGGTGACTACTATAATGTCGTGGGGCTTCCGCTCTGTACACTCTCCGAAATGCTGTCCGAAAGGTTCGGAATGTCGCTTTGCTCGTTTGCGGAGGACAGATAAAATGGTTGAATACGGAACGCGCGGGCATGCGGCGGCAGTTGTCGAAGAGCTTGAAAAGCTCTATCCGCAGGCAAAATGCGCCCTTGAATATGAAGGCGAGGACTGGAAACTGCTCGTTATGGCAAGACTGTCGGCACAGTGTACCGATAAGCGGGTCAATGAGGTCTGCAAAGGGCTGTTCGAAAAATATCGGTCACCGCGCGAACTTGCAGAGGCGGAACTTTCGGATGTTGAGGATATTGTACGTCCCTGCGGACTGTATCACGTCAAGGCGCGGGATATAATCGGGGAAACACGGCTTCTGACCGAAGAATACGACGGGAAACTGCCCGACAGTATGGAGGAGCTGCTTCGCTTCCCGGGAGTCGGCAGAAAGGTTGCAAATCG
>CALBLD010000270.1 GCA_937895775.1 uncultured Clostridia bacterium | reverse complement strand
AGGTTATCAATTATGCCGCACAGGAGTGCGGACTTACCGATATCGGTGAAAACCGCGTGCAGGAGCTTGTCGAAAAGTATCCGCATCTGCGCACCGATCTTCTCAGACTGCATTTTATAGGGAGACTGCAACAAAATAAAGTCAAATATATCATAGATAAGGTCTGCATGATTCATTCGGTTGACAGTGTAAAACTCGCACGCGAGATTGACAGATGCGCAAAGAAAAAATCGCTTGTGATGGATGTGCTGATCGAGATAAATGTCGGAAGAGAAGAGTCAAAGGGCGGAGTCGATCCCGACGACGTGCTTCGGCTTGCCGAAGAAATCTCGGAATTTGAAAATATTCGCCTTGTCGGAGTGATGTCTGTTCCGCCGAAAACCGACAGTCACGATGACTATGTAAGACATTTCGGAAAAACAAAGGAAATTCTCGACAGACTGACTTCTGCCGGGCTTCTGGCGACAGACAGACCGGTTATGTCGGCGGGAATGTCGGACAGTTATGTGACGGCGATCGGATGCGGGGCAAATGCCGTGCGGATCGGAACGGCACTCTTCGGCAAAAGAATGTACAAAAACAATGAAGAAAAAAATAATGATAAAATTGTTGATTAACAAAAACGGAGGAAAATATGAGCGTTAAAGATTATCTGAACAAATTGTTTGAAGATCCCAAGACTACCGACGAAGAAGAGGATATCGATTCGGTAAGAAAAAATCAGCCCGTCAAGGAGGAGAAAGAACCTATGGAAAAGAATGAAAACACAAGAAATGATGCCGTACGTAACGATAATACATATGCGAAGGCAGTGAGAGGCGAGGGAAGCTCTTCGTCCGTGCTTGAACTCAAGGTCGTCAGACCCGAGAGTTATTCTTCTGTCGGACAGATTGCCGATCACCTGCTCAACCGTTGTACCGTCGTGCTTAACCTTGAAGCGACCGAAAAGGATACCGCAAGAAGAATAGTTGACTTCCTGAACGGTGTTGCATATTCGATCGACGGACAGATAAAGCCGGTGGCAAACAATACGTTTATAATTACTCCCAAGAATGTTTCCATTTCCGGCGAACAGCTTTCGGGAATGAAGGAAAACAGAACAACCGATTCGGATGACGAGTTCTGATTTTTGCAAAACTGCGTCACGTTCGGGTAAAAACGGAAAAGAGTGGTGCACGGGTTGAATCAGATAGTATATGTTTTGGTCACGATCGTCTATATCTTTTTGTCTGTCGAGCAGTTTCTGATGTTCGCAAGGGCGATATTTTCATGGATACAGCCGGATGAAGGCAATAAGCTTTATTCGTTCCTGCTGTACGCCACGGAACCGGTGATAGTTCCCGTGAGGGCACTGCTTGACCGCTTTGAGTCGATACGCAATATGCCTATCGATATATCGTTCACGGTTGCATGGTTGCTTTTGTATGTTGTGCAGATGCTGCTCCCGAACGTGCGTGCGTAAGACGGATATGAAGACGGTAAAAAAAGATGAAAATGCCTCGGGTGCTTTTCTGAAAAGGATTGATGAGCTTGCTTTCCGCGCAAGGTCGGGTGAGATATGCTCAACTTCCTTTTTGACACCCGAGGAGTGTATGTGCGCTCTGAAATATCTTGCAGCGGTAAAAGCGGGAATTTCGTATAAAGCCGATGGCGGGTATGAGGATGCCGAGCGCAGAGTTGTAATTATATATCCGGATTATATTCCGGATGATGCCCTGCCGATCGATGATTATCTTGCCGCAGTCGATATATCGACGAGCGGATATGTAAAGCTTGAACATCGCTCGTTTCTCGGATCGCTGACCGCGCTCGGGATAGACCGGAGCGCAATAGGAGATATCCTGGTAACCGATTCGGGCGCAACCGTGATGCTGACGCCACCGATCGCGGCGTTTCTGCTGTCGTCGGAAGCACCGCTTGAGAGAGTCGGCGCGGATAAAGTTTCGGTCGGCAGATCGGATATGAAAAAGGTTGCGGAATATAAACGCAGCTTTGATACGCTGAGTATAACGGTAGCCTCCGCACGCATTGACTGCGTTGTCGCCGAGCTTTGTAAGCTGTCGCGGGAGAGGGCAAAGGAAGTCGTTTCACGCGGAGAAGTCAGCCTTAACCACAGCGATGATGTCGAATCATCGGATAAGGTGGAAGTCGGCGATACCCTGTCTGTGCGCAGATACGGAAAATTCCGTATCGGAGAGATAACAACTACCCGGAAAGAAAGGTTAAGGATATCGGTGCTGGTGTACAGCTGACGCCGACAGCACATGAAAGGAATGGTATTTGTATGTTTTCACCCTATGAGCTTGAGGGAAAAGTATTCAAAAAGGTCATGAAGGGGTATAATACCGCCGAGGTCGATGAACATATCGAGTTTCTGCTTGATAAATACAAGGAACTGTACAGGGCATATAAGGAGCTTGAAAAAAAGTATTCGGGCATCAGAGCGGAGCTTCTGACTTATAAGGAAAACGAAGATTCCATAAGGCAGACGCTTGAGAGTTCGCGCACAACCGGCGCACAGCTTATGAGAGATGCCGAGGACAGATCGGAGATAATTCTGAAGACTGCAAAAGAAGAATGTGATGCAGTCATCGCCGATTTCAGACGGCAGATACAGGCGCAGATGGATATTTACGATGAAATGAAGTCGAAAGTCGCCGCTTTCAAGGAAAGTATTTTCGAACAGTATCAGCAGCATATCGAGTATCTTGAGTCCATTTCGGTCGATATGTCGGATGAGGATCGTCCCGATCCGGATGATGTAAAAAGCGAAACGGTCGGAAAAATCGTAATAAAGGCAAACCGCAGAATTGCGGACAGGAATGAAGAGAATACCGTTATCGTTCCCCGCACGAAGGCGGACGATACCGATCCGACCGACACCGACGAAAAAGACGAAAAGGACGAGCCGTCGGAAATCACGGAGACTGCCGTGACCGATATTTCCGCCGATTCCGATGTCGCGGAAAGCGAGCCGACCGATGAGACTCCGGTTGCCGATGAAAACGGCGAAAAAGACGAAAAAAGCGACGGTGAACATTCGGGGGATACTATGGAATACCCCGTGATAAACGATAATTATACCGAAATAAACAAAGCAGAGGATATTATTTTCGGGGATAAATAAAAAGAAAAAAGCGCAAGCCGCAAAAGGAGCCATACAGCTATGTCAAAAGACTATACACAGTCACTTAATCTGCCGCAGACCGATTTCCCGATGAGGGCAAACCTTCCGGGACGCGAGCCCGAAATGCTGGAGTCGTGGAAGAAGATCGATCTGTATGAAACGATAAACAAAAAGAACGCCGATAAGCCGATGTTCGAGCTTCACGACGGTCCTCCCTTCTCAAACGGTAATATCCATATGGGAACCGCAATGAATAAGATCCTCAAAGATTTTATAAACCGTTCCAAGATGATGAGAGGATATAAGGTTCCGTATACTCCCGGCTGGGATAACCACGGTATGCCTATTGAGTCGGCAATAATCAAGCAGAATAAGCTGGATCGTAAGAATATGTCGATTCCCGAGTTCAGACGCGCATGTCAGGCGTTTGCGCAGAAGTATATCGATCTGCAGATGGATTCGTTCAAACGTCTCGGCGTGCTTGGCGATTGGGATCATCCCTATACGACAATGGCACCTTGGTTTGAGGCGCGCGAAATAAAAGTGTTCGGCGAGATGTTCAAAAAGGGATATATCTACCGAGGAATGAAGCCCGTGTATTGGTGTCCCTGCGATGAAACCGCTCTTGCCGAAGCCGAAATCGAGTATAATGAGGATGAGTGCACATCTGTTTATGTAAAGTTCCGTGTTTCGGACGATAAGGGACTTCTCTCGGGCGTGTGCGATCTCTCAAAGACATATTTCATTATATGGACGACCACTATATGGACTCTTCCCGGGAACCTTGCGATAGCTTTGAATCCGGATGAAAAATATGCGGTTGTCAAGGCAAAAGACGAGAACTATATAATCGCAGAGCCGCTTGTGGAAGCAACGATGAAAGCCGGCGGTATCGAAGATTATGAAATTGTCGCAACCTATGTAGGAAAAGATTTCGAATATATGGAAGCCGATCACCCATTCCTTGACCGCAAGTCGCTGATTGTCAATGCGGATTACGTTACAATGGACAGCGGTACCGGATGCGTCCATACGGCAGGCGGTTTCGGCGCGGATGACTATGTGACCTGCCGCCGTTATAATATCGATGTGATAGTTCCGGTGGATGACCGCGGATATCAGACCGCAGATGCCGGAAAGTTTGCGGGTATGCGTTACGATAAGTCAAATGACGCAATACTTGCCGATCTTGTTGAGAGCGGAGCGCTTTATGCCTCCGAAAAATTCACTCACCAGTATCCGCATTGCTGGAGATGTAAGAATCCGATTATATTCCGCGCAACGCCGCAGTGGTTCTGCTCGGTCGATGCATTCAAGGAAGATGCGGTAAAGGCGTGCGACGATGTTGACTGGATTCCGTCGTGGGGCGGTGAGAGAATGGTGCAGATGATCCGCGGCAGAGCCGACTGGTGTATATCGCGTCAGCGTCATTGGGGACTTCCGATCCCGGTGTTCTATTGCGAATCCTGCGGAAAGCCGATCTGTAATGATGAAACCATCGGAATGCTGTCCGATCTTTTTGCTGAATACGGAAGCAATGTGTGGTTTGAAAAGTCGGCGGAGGAACTGCTCCCCGACGGATATGTTTGCCCCGAGTGCGGCGGAAAGTCGTTTGCAAAAGATGCAAATACCCTCGACGGTTGGTTCGATTCGGGTTCGTCTCATTTCGCAGTGCTTGAAAATAAAGAAGGTCATAAGTGGCCTGCCGATCTCTATCTTGAGGGTGCCGACCAGTACAGAGGCTGGTTCCAGTCCTCGCTGCTTTGCGCAGTCGGTGCGAAGGGAGAGGGCGCGCCTTACAAGCAGGTTCTTACCCACGGTTGGGTCGTTGACGGCAAGGGCGAGGCAATGCATAAGTCCAAGGGCAATACCGTGCTTCCCGATGAAATGGTAAAGAAATACGGTGCCGATATCGTAAGACTCTGGGTCGCTTCCGCCGATTACAGGATGGATGTCCGTTGCTCGGATGTGATATTCAAGCAGCTTTCGGAGGCATACCGAAAGATCAGAAATACCGCGCGTATCCTGCTCGCAAACCTCGGCGATTTCAATCCGGATACCGATATGATTGAGCTTTCCGAGATGACCGATATAGATAAATGGATAATCTCGCGTGTCAATTCGTTCGTGAAAACGGCACTCGAAAGCTATGATAAATATGAGTTCCATGTGATCTGTCAGGCACTCAACAATTTCTGTACAACCGATCTCTCAAAGCTTTATATCGATATAACAAAAGATCGCACATATGTGGAAGCGGCAGACAGTAAGGCAAGAAGAAGCGCACAGAGCGCAATGTATGTAGTTCTCTCCGGGATGACCCGTGTGATCGCGCCGATTCTCGCGTTCACTGCCGACGAAATATGGCAGGCTATGCCGCATGTAAAGTCGGATGACAGACTTAACGTCATGCTCAATCCCATGCCGACATATGATGAAAAACTTGCATTCCCGGCTGTTGAGAAGAAATACGCCGAGCTGTTTGAACTGCGTGACACCGTCATGAAGGCACTTGAGCTTGCGAGAAACGATAAAAAGATCGGTAAATCGCTCGACGCGAAGCTTGAAATATATACAAATGAAGAGACCGCAAAATATCTGGAACAGTTCGGCGACGATCTGAAGACCGTGTTTATCGTCTCGGGAGTTTCGGTTCATGCTTCGGATAAGCCCGTGAACGCATATGCGGAAGAGGGCAGTCCGATCGCTGTTCTCGTTGAGAATGCGGACGGAAGAAAGTGCGACCGTTGCTGGAGCTACTCGGAAGAGGGAGCCGAAGACGGAGAAGGATTCGTATGCAAGAGATGCGCAAAGATTCTCGGACTCTGAGAGCGGTTTTGCTTTTCCCGATCATGGCAGGCTCGGTTCTGCTCGATCAGATATCAAAAATGCTTATCGTAAAGTATATGAAGATAGGGGAAAGCATCGCACTCATACCGGGCGTGCTGAATTTTACCTATATAACGAATGACGGCGCGGCAATGGGACTTTTTTCGGATTGCCGCTGGCTGTTCATGATCGTCGCACCGCTTGCGGTTATCGGAATATCGGTGTACGTTATGACGGCGAAAAAGATAAAACCGCTTTATACCGTTTCGCTGGCTATGATTGCAGGCGGCGGTATCGGAAATATGATCGACCGTACTTTCAACGGCAGTTTCGGGAAAGGTGTGGTTGTCGATTTTATCGATTTCTGTGCGTTTCCGAAGATATGGAGATATACCTTCAATGTGGCGGATATTTTCGTGTGCGTCGGGGCTGGACTTCTGATGCTCGCCGTCATTCTGGAGGCAGTTTCCGAGGCAAAAGCGGCAAAGAAAGAAAAAGAAAATCAAAATTAAGGTGCTTTTATGATTTTTACGCCTGAATCTGCCGATGCAGGTAAAAGAATTGACCTTTTTGTGGCGGAGCAGTGTGAACTCACTCGCTCCGCCATTCAAAAAATAACCGAAGACGGACTCCTGCGTGTGAACGGGGAACCGGTGGCAAAAAATTACAGACTCCGCGTCGGAGATGTCGTCGTGATGACTGTACCCGAACCGCGTCCGTGCGAGATTACCGCCGAAAATATACCTCTTGATATCGTTTATGAGGATAATGATCTGCTCGTCGTAAATAAACCGAAGGGAATGGTGGTTCATCCTGCGCCCGGAAATTATGATCGGACGCTCGTCAATGCGCTGCTCTGGCACTGCGGAGACAGCCTTTCGGGAATAAACGGCGTGATACGCCCCGGGATCGTTCACAGGATAGACAAGGATACAAGCGGACTGCTGATCGTGGCAAAAAACGACGCCGCGCATATAGGACTTGCAAAGCAGATATCGTCGCACAGCTTTTATCGCGCGTACCATGCCGTCTGCGTCGGCAGACCGAAAAGCGATAAGGGCGATATCTCGGCACCGATAGGCAGAAATCCGAATGACCGCAAGAAAATGGCTGTCGTCGCCGACGGCAGAGCGGCTCTCACTCATTACAGCGTGCTGTCCGCATACAGCGGATACAGCTATCTTGAACTGGTGCTTGAGACAGGCAGAACACATCAGATCAGAGTGCATATGTCTTCGATGGGTCATCCGCTGTTCTGTGACAGCGTTTACGGAGCAGGGCATACGCCGCTTGAAAAACAGCTTGCTGATAAAATCGGGGGGCAGTGCCTTCACGCGAAAAAAATCGGATTTGTTCATCCGATAACAGGTAAAGATATGTTTTTTGACAGCAGTCTGCCCGATTATTTTGAGTACCTGCTCGGCAGGCTGGAAAAGGATCAGATATGAAAATATTCGATACGCACGCACACTATGATGACGAAAAATTCGACGCTTTCGATCGCGACGAATTGCTGAAAACTCTTTTCGATACAAATGTTGCCGCAATAACCGGTGCCGCAGTCAATCTGAAAACGTCGGCGACACAGATCGGGTTTGCAAAAAAATATCCGCGCTTCTATGCCGCAGTCGGTATTCATCCCGAAAATATATACGATGAGGGAGAACTTGACGAAACGATCGACCGCCTGCGTGAATATCTTGACTGCCCGGAGACTGTCGCAATCGGCGAGATCGGACTTGATTATTATTGGGAACAGAATCCGCCGAGAGAAGTACAGAAGCAGTGGTTCCGTGCGCAGATGCAGCTTGCGTGTGAGACCGGCTACCCTGTTATAATTCACGACAGGGAAGCGCACGGAGATGTTTTTGATATTATCTCCGAATATAAGGGTAAGGTTACGGGCGTGCTCCATTCCTGTTCGGCGAGTGCCGAAATGGCATCACAGCTTGTCAGATACGGTTGGTATATCTCCTTTTCGGGCGTGATAACCTATAAAAACGCAACAAGACTTGCAGAGACCGTCGCGGCTGTTCCGAGTGACAGACTGCTCTTTGAGACCGATTGTCCTTATCTCGCACCTGTGCCGATGCGCGGGAAGATAAACAGATCGGATTATGTCGAGTATACACTCCGCAGAGCTGCGGAGATAAGAAACGAAGACCCCGAAATGCTTGCACGTCGGACGACCGAAAATGCAATGAAACTTTTCGGAATAGAAAAGCTCGGCGAGAAGCCGTGCCGCAGATAAAAAAATAAAGGATCGCATTTTTGCGATCCTAAATATTTTTTTATCGGAACCTTAAATCAAGCACCGATAGTGTTGAGCATAAGGGTGAACTGGCTCTTCTTTCTTGCAGCTGCATTCTTGTGGATAATTCCCTTGGCAGCAGCCTGATCTACCTTCTTCACAGCAGCCTTGTAAAGGGTTGCAGCCGCATCCTTGTCGCCGGCGGTAACCGCAGCCTGATACTTTTTAATGGTAGTCTTATACGCAGATTTGAACATCTGGTTGCGAAGAGCTTTTTCTTCAGATACTCTTACGCGCTTTTTTGCTGATTTGATATTCGGCAATTTGTACACCTCCTTATGTGAAATGCTCTTTCATACTTTGGTATTCTATCACATATTCCGAGAAAAAGCAATAGTTTTTTGCAAAAAAAAATATTTTTCCGAAAATTTTTTTATAAAAAATTCAGATGAAATGCGGAAAAATGCTTGACAAGGTGTAAAAAGTGTGATAAACTTAATGATACATAAAATCGGTTGTTATGCCATAAAAAACGAGGAAAAGACGACTTTGTAACAAAAATGCTATAAAGTCAGCCGAATTTGTGTTCGAAAATCAATACTTGTATATTTTTTGATCATACCGTGATTTGGTTGATCTCACTTGGTACGTAAAACGCCGCCCGGCTTATGATTCGGCTTTAACCAGAATGCCGCAGGGGTAGGGAGGGCGTCCGTGTCGGGTGAATTATTCAAATCGGGTATGATCATTTATTTTGAAATGGAGGATTGTTTATGGTCAAGCCCGTGAAGCTCGGAAAAACCACAAGAATGAGTTTTCAGCAGATTGACGATATTCTCGAGATGCCCGACCTTCTCGAAGTTCAGAAGAAATCCTATCAGTGGTTTCTTGACGAAGGACTGCGCGAGGTTCGTCGATTATTCCGGAAACATCTCAATTGAATTTCTCGATTACTCTCTCGACTCCGCTCCGAAATATCCCGAGGAAGAGTGTAAGGAAAGAGATGTAAACTATGAGGCTCCGCTTCATGTAAAGGTTCGCCTTTATAACAAAAACACCGAAGAGGTTATCGTCAAGGATATATATGTGGGTAATTTCCCGCTGATGACCGATAACGGTACGTTCATTATAAACGGAGCGGAACGCGTAATCGTTTCGCAGATCGTAAGATCACCCGGTATGTACTATGATTCGGCAATCGATAAGTCGGGCAAACGCGTATATACCGCGACCGTTATCCCGTACAGAGGCGCGTGGCTTGAATATGAAACCGACGCAAATGAGGTGTTCGGCGTCCGTATAGACAAGAACCGTAAGATCCCGGTAACCGTTTTCCTGAGAGCACTCGGACTCGGTAACGACAGCGATATCAAAGAACTTTTCGGCGAGGATATAAAGATTACCGCTACGCTCGAAAAGGACGGAATGAATATTGAAGCGCAGAAGAACGGAACGACAGCAGAGGAAGAGGCACTCAAGGAAATATACCGTAAACTCCGCCCGGGTGAGCCTCCGCTCGTTGAATCGGCACAGACGCTGCTCGGAAATATGTTCTTTGATCCCAAACGCTACGATCTTGCACCTGTCGGAAGGTATAAGTTCAATAAAAAGATGAGTCTGCCCGGAAGAATTACCGGAAAGATTCTTTCAAGACCTGTTGTCAGCGTTACCGGAGAATTTCTTTACGACGCGGATACGCTTGTGACCGCAGAGGTTGCCGAAAATATTGACCGCGCCGGTGCAAACGAGGTCTATCTGCGCCTTGAAGACGGTTCGGAACTTAAGGTTTTCTCGAACGGTATGGTTTATCCAGAGGCGGTTCTCGGCTATGACCTCACATCGATCGGAATAAAGGAAAAGGTCGATTATGCCGTTCTTTCCGAAATAATTGATGAAGTCGGCGCAGAGGGTAAGGATGCCGTAATTGCAAAGTGCCGCGATAATGTTGACAGACTTGCGCCGAAGCATATTACAAAATCGGATATATTCGCATCGGTCAACTACCTTATCTGCCTCTCTCACGACTGCGGAAGCGTAGATGATATAGACCATCTCGGAAACCGTCGTCTGCGCAGCGTCGGCGAGCTTCTCCAGAACCAGCTCCGTATCGGTTTTACCCGTATGGATAAGATCGTCAAGGAGAGAATGACCGTTCAGGACAGCGAGTCTCTGACTCCCGATAACCTGATAAATATCCGTCCGATTACGACCGCAATACGTGATTTCTTCGGATCTTCACCGCTTTCGCAGTTCATGGATCAGAACAACCCGCTTGCCGAACTTACTCATAAACGCCGTCTGTCGGCACTCGGACCCGGCGGTCTGTCACGTGACCGCGCATCTTTTGAAGTCCGTGATGTTCACTATACACATTACGGACGTATGTGTCCGATAGAGACCCCCGAAGGTCCGAATATCGGTCTTATTTCCTATCTTGCTTCTTATGCACGTATCAATGAATACGGCTTTATTGAAGCTCCTTTCAGAAGGATCGATAAATCGACCGGACAGGTTACGAACGAAGTGGTCTATATGACTGCCGATGTCGAGGATAATTATGTTGTCGCGCAGGCAAACGAGCCGCTTGATGAAAATAACCGCTTTATAAACCGTAAGGTTGCGTCCCGCCACCGCAATGAGATACTTGAGGTTGATGCGTCAAAGCCCGACTTCATGGACGTTTCGCCGAGAATGGTTGTCTCGGTCGCAACATCCTTCATTCCTTTCCTTGACCATGATGATAACGCACGTGCGCTCATGGGATCGAACATGCAGAAGCAGGCAGTCCCGCTTATGGTCAATGAAGCACCTATCGTTGCGACGGGTATAGAGCATAAAGCGGCAGTCGATTCGGGCGTTGTTGTGATTGCCCGCAATTCGGGTACCGTTCAGCGCGTTACAGCCGATCAGATCGTTATAAAGACCGACGACGGCAAGACCGACGCATATACGCTTCTCAAGG
>CALBLD010000269.1 GCA_937895775.1 uncultured Clostridia bacterium | reverse complement strand
GGCTTACATACCCCGTATCCGAGGTGACATATCCGGACATTTTTCACAGATATCCGTCGATCATGGATATTACCGAAAACGACATCGGCGTACATCCGTCGGGCAGTACCTACAATGTTGTCGGAGATGACGGAAGTGTGCTTGTAAAGGTCACTCTCACTCTTCCGACGATCAGTTTCAACAGCGAAAACGCTGCGGAACTTTCGGTAAACGAGACACTGAACAAAACAAAATCCGAAATCGAACGCCGTATACAGCGGCTTGCCGATTCTGTGCTGTCAGACCGCAAAAACGGGTACACATCATTCGGAACGTCAAAATTTGCGGCATCCTATACTCTTACCGGTTTTTCGTCCGACTATGCAAGCATTCTCTATTCGATCACCGAGGTCAACTCGGACGGACAGACAAATCACACGCTTATATGCTCGGTCATTGATCTCAAGGCGGGGTTTGCGGTCGATCTGTCAACCCTTTTCACGGGCGGTCTTTCGGACAAACTTATATCGCTTGTGAACGAAAAGCTTGCGTCCTGCGGCAAGCCGCTCTACCGAAACTATGAAGCTCTTGCCGCAAACGGCATAAAAAACTGCTGGCTGATCGGTTCGGGCGACATTCTTATTGTCTTTCCTCCTTCGATGATTGCTCCCGCCACCGAGGGTACGGTTGAGATCATCCTGAAAAACAGTGAAATAAACGAGCTTATGAACGAATACGGAAGCACTCTCCTCGGTGATCCGCCCGCAACCGCACCCGACATTGATGCCGACGAGGACAACTGAGGTCTGCGGCTCATGGAAACGAAAATAAAAAAAATATCGGTCGGCGACACGCTTATAATGAAAAAACCGCACCCGTGCGGTTCTTTCGGAATGAAAGTATTGCGGATCGGCTCCGATCTTCGTATTCAATGTACCGTCTGCGGACGTGACATGTCGGTTCCGAGAGTAAAACTTGAAAAAAACATAAAATCGGTTATTGCGCCGGAGCATGACGCAAAAGCCGACACGGAAAGGTAACATCTGTCATGAACAAAAAAATCACCGGAGCTTCCGACAGACAGTCGGGCGTCAAAAACTTTTTTTCATCAGCAAGGCTGAAAATTTCGGATCTTCTCGGCAGATACGATTACGTATGCTGTTCATTCATCATCCCGATACTTATTTTCCTGCTCATGTACCTCTGTTTCTGGGTAGCCTGCACGATCTCGGGAAGATTCTCGTTCGGAAACGGGTCGGTGCTTGTACTCGACCTTAACGGTCAGTACGTATACTTCTTTGAAGCACTTCACCACATTCTGCGCGGCGATGCCTCCTTCTTCTATTCGTGGGCGCGCTCGCTCGGCGGCGAATTCATCGGAATATACGCCTATTATCTTGCCTCACCCCTGTCATACATCGTCGGGCTGTTCCCGTCGGATCACATTACCGAAGCTCTTCTTACAATAATCCTTCTGAAATGCGGGATCAGCGGCGGGACCATGGCGTTCTACCTCAAAAAGAACCGACCGTCCTTCAACAACATCGGCGTTGTCATAATGTCCACGATGTATGCGCTGTCCTCATATGTAATAACTTATGCGCATAACACGATGTGGATGGACGCGCTCATGCTTCTCCCGCTCGTCATATACGGAACCGAACAGCTTATCAAGAAGGGCAATTTCAAACTCTACGTCGTCTGTCTGACCCTTACGCTTGTATCGACATTTTACATCGGATACATGGTATGTCTGTTCCTTATATTCTACTTCTTCTACTATTATTTTTCCTGCAACGTCAAACCCGGCGACAACAATTTCTACGGTGAAAACCGACATTTCATCAAATCGCTCGGTCGCATGGCTGCCGCATCCGCGATTGCGATTCTCTGTGCCTGTCTTATAATTCTCCCGACATATTATTCGCTGACATTCGGCAAGACCGGATTTTCCGATCCCGAATGGAAGCTCACATCGCAGTTCGATCTGCTCCGCTTCTTCTACAAGATGCTTCCCGGTGCATACGACACGGTACGTCCGGACGGTTTCCCGCTCGTATACTGCGGAACCGCGGCACTTATCCTGCTGCCGGTATTCTTTGTAAGCAAAAAGGTCGCTCCGCGCGAAAAAGTCGGTGCCGCAATCATGCTGACCCTTATGGTATTTTTCATGGGGAACTCGATCACCGACCTTATCTTCCACGGCTTCCAGCGTCCCAACTGGCTCAATTACCGCTACAGTTTTATTTTCATCTTTCTCGTCGTTGTCTTCTGCGCACGCGCGCTTGAGGACATCGGAAACATAAGTCTGCCCTGCATAATCGGTGCGGGTGCGGGCGTTCTCATACTGATCTTCATGGTTCAGACACAGCACTACACAATCGGAGGTACGTTGACAGACGATCAGGTTGCGTTTGAGAATCTGAAGGAATTCATCTGCATATGGACATCGGTCATCTGTGTGATTGCAAATGTTGCCGCACTCGGCATTGTTGCTCTGAAAAAGGTCGCACGCAGAGCCGCCTACATCGGACTTGCGTCTGTCTGCTGTCTTGAACTTTTTGCGGCAGGTGTCATGACGATAGTATACGAGGATAACGACGTTGTATACTCGTCGCGCGACAGCTATGTTGATTTCATGAACCGCCTTAGTCCGACGGTGAAATACATTCAGAAGAATGACAAAAGCTTTTACCGCATGGAAAAAACGGTCTTCCGCAACGTCTGCGACAACATGGCACTCAACATGAGAGGTCTTTCCAATTCGACCTCGACGCTTAACGCAGCCACAATTGCGTTTCTGAACCGCATGGGTTATTCGGCGGCGTCCCACTGGACAAAATACGGCGGCGGGACTCCGGTAAACGACAGTCTGCTCGGTCTGAAATACATCATATACGATTCAAACAACACCTCCGAGGCAAGCGATCTTTACAGGATGTTTGCACAGGACAGCTCGGCAAACCTCATTTCCTACATCAACGACTATGCGCTTTCGCTTGCATACAGCTCAAGCGGAGATATAAAGGGATTCGATATTTCGGACAACATTCTTTACGCCTCTCCCTTTGAAACAATGAACCAGATAATCACAGCCCTGCTCGGCGAAGACGAAACGGTAGAGCTGTTCAAGCCGATCCCCTACACTCTTGAACTTACCGGCGTAAACTGCACCTACCGCGGAACGGTATACGAGACGGTTACCGATTCAAACGGCAAGCCGAAACTCGACGAAAACGGAGAAGAGATAAAGGTATCGATTCCCTACTGCTTCTACGCTCCGGCAACAAGCCACGGAATGATGAATTACAATCTGGAGTTTCCCGAGGACTATATTGACGGCTCGGACGTTTACTTCTTCTTCTGTTCAAATTATCCGAGGGAAGTCTCGTGGGAATATATCGACACGAGCAGTACCGTAAAGAGCGGAACCTTCTTCGGCTACGAAACCGACTGCATACAGTCGCTCGGCAAGCTCACCGCAGACGAAAATCAGCTTCTCCGCGTATCGATCACGAACGACTCGGACATCTTCTATGTCATGCAGGAACCCGAGATATTCTATTATCTCGACAGAGATCTCTTTACCGACGTCATGAAGAGATTGGCAGAGGGCAATCTCATTATTGACGAAAAATTCAGCGAATCGGACATCTCGGGAAAGGTAACGGTTCCCGAAGGCAACAGCTCGATGTTCACCACAATCCCGTATGACGAGGGCTGGAACGTATACGTTGACGGCAAAAAGGTCGATATCTACGAAAACCTCAATGCGCTTATAGGCTTTGACATCACACCCGGTGAGCATACCGTAAGGTTTGTGTACAGGTCAAAATACATGGTATACGGTTTCGCGCTGACCCTGATCGGTGCACTGATATTCATTCTGATCTGCCTGCTCGACAGGCACTTCAGAGTTCCGAAACTTGCCGCAAGGAGAGAAGCCTTCGAAAAAGTTCTCGCAGAGCGCAAGGCTGCCGACGAAGCAAGGGCAATCGCCGAACGCGGCGAGCTTATTGCACGCGCCGACGGTTCGGACGACGATTCGCCGGAAGACTCATAAACAAACCGAAAAGGCAGATTGCCGTCGGATAGCGATATCGGCGGCAATCTGCCTTTTTGCTTCCGGTTTTCACTTGACAAATGCTTTTCGCTATTATATAATTACACAAAAGAGAGAAAGGAGCCTTGGTACATGGACAAAATACTCATTGTCGAAGACGATATCGGTATAATCTCGGGGCTTTGCAGACTGCTTGATTCCGAAGGCTTTTACACCTGTCCGACAAGCGGTCGCGCAGAGGCACTTGCCGCGCTTGACAAAGAAAAATTCGATCTTGTTCTGCTTGACATATCGCTTTCGGACGGAAACGGCTATTCTCTCTGTTCGACGATCAAGGGACAAGGCGATACCCCGGTAATCTTTCTGACCGCCTCCGGTGACGAGGGCAGCATAGTCGCAGGCTTTGACATCGGCGCGGACGATTACATACAAAAGCCTTTCAAGCCGCGGGAGCTGATATCAAGGATAAAAAATGTACTCCGAAGATACAACGGCAACAGAAACACCCTGACAGTCGGCAACATAACAATTGACGCCGACCGCGGAACGGTCGAAAAAAACGGCAGAGAACTTATCATGTCCGCGCTCGAATACCGCATACTGCTCTATCTTTTTTCAAACAGGGGAAAAATCCTCACCCGGGAGCGGTTACTTGAAGAAATATGGGACATTGCCGGAGATTTTGTCAACGACAACACACTCACGGTATACATAAAGCGCATACGGGAGAAAATAGGCGACGATCCCACCTCTCCGTGCGTGATAAAAACGGTACGCGGTATCGGATACAGGGTCGACTGACATGAAACTGCTCAAAAACCGTGAGGTGCGGTTCACCTTATATATTCTCTGCGCGGGAGCCGTATTTTTTACGTTCCTTGCCTTTTTCTGCGGAAAAACTCCCGGCATAGTAATGCTTATCGCCTCGGTGTTTTTTATTTCGGTATATCTGATCTCGGTGAAAAAGCGTTACGATGCGATCGCAAAGCTGAGTGCATCGATCGATCTCGTTCTGCACGGAGCTGACAATGTTCTCATAACACAAAGCCGTGAGGGCGAGCTTTCACTGCTCGAAAGCGAGATATCCAAAATGCTGCTCAGACTGCGTGAAAATTCGGAAAGGCTGAAAAACGACAAACTCCGACTTTCGGACGCGATAGCCGACATCTCCCATCAGCTTCGCACACCGCTCACCTCGATAAATCTGACCCTGTCGCGGCTCATCGGCGGGGATGTCACGCAGGAGGAGCGGATAAAGCTGTTATACGAACTGAAATCACGTCTTTCCAGGATAGAGTGGCTTGTGGAAGCACTGCTTAAAATGTCGAAGATAGATGCCGGTACCGCCGTATTCCGCAATGAATCGGTTTCGGTTGCGGAAATTGTCGCCCGTGCCTCCGAGCCGTTTGCGATCGCACTGGAGCTTAAAGATCAACGGCTTATCACAGATATCGGCGAACAGTCGTTTATCGGTGACGCGTCATGGACTGCGGAAGCGATAAGCAACATTATCAAGAACTGTATGGAACACACCCCGGAGGGGGGATACATAAAAATATCAGCCGAAGAGACGCCGCTCTATACCGAGATCAGAATCGGCGACAGCGGCGAAGGAATCGACAAGGCTGACCTTCCGCATCTGTTCGAACGCTTTTACAGAGGAAAAAACTCCGCCGAGACAAGCGTCGGCATAGGACTTGCCCTCACGCGGGCGATTATTGCCGAGCAGCACGGCAGCATTAAAGCCGAAAATTCAGCATCCGGCGCCCTTTTTACGATCCGTTTTTACAAGCGAATAATCTGAAAATGACAGTCCGGTGACAGTAATTACAAAAATACAGTCACCGGACTGTCACTTTCGTCGGTTATAATTGAGGCGATAAAGAAAGGAGCATCAGCATGGAAATACTTAGAGCAGAGCATCTGACAAAAATATACGGCAAGGGAGAAAATCAGGTTGCAGCAATCAACGACGTATCTTTTTCTGTCGAAAAAGGCGAATTTCTCGCAATAATCGGTCCTTCCGGATCGGGAAAATCCACACTACTGCACATTCTCGGCGGAGTTGATCGTCCGACGAGCGGGAAAATATACATGAACGGGCAGGACGTATACGCGCAAAGCGAGGATCAGCTTGCGGTATTCAGACGCAGGCAGGTCGGACTGATCTACCAATTCTACAATCTCATACCCGTACTCAACACGGTCGAAAACATAACACTCCCGGTTCTTATGGACAACAGAAAGATCAACAAAGGGCGTCTCAACGAGCTTATTGCAACCCTCGGACTCGGCGGCAGACAAAACAGTCTCCCGAACCAGCTTTCGGGAGGACAGCAACAGCGCGTATCGATAGGAAGAGCTTTGATGAACGCGCCCGCCGTCGTTCTTGCGGACGAGCCTACCGGAAATCTTGACTCGAAAAACAGTCAGGAAATAGTCGAACTTCTTAAAGAGTCGAACAAGAAATACGGGCAGACTCTGATTGTCATCACGCATGACGAATCGATTGCGCTTCAGGCTGACCGCATCATCTCCATAGACGACGGCAAAATAGTCGGCGACGAGCGCATCCGGGAGGCGACAAAATGAATGTTTTCTGCAAGTACACGCTTCAGTCGCTGAAAAAAAACAAGACCCGCACCCTTGTTACGATAATCGGTATTATTCTTTCGATGTCGATGATAACCGCCGTGATCGAAGCCGCTTACAGCGGACTGACCTATCTGCGACGTGCCGAAGTGTCGCGCAGCGGTGCTTTCCACGGATTTTACCATGATCTCACCGACAAGGAGTTGTCGGCTATAAGCGGGAGACAGGAGATAAAAGAATATGCGAGCTGGCAGGATGTCGGCTGGGCAAAGATCGGCAGCAAAAACGAGTACAAGCCATATCTGCTTATCGAATCGATAAGCGACGGATTTGAAAAGATGGTCAGTGTCAAGCTGACCGAGGGGCGGCTTCCCGAAAACGAAAACGAGATCGTGCTTCCGAATCATCTTGAATCAAACGGCGGAGTCAGTTTCGGGATCGGAGACATTCTTACGCTTGACGTCGGCAGGCGCACCTCCGAAGGGTTCGACCTTTCTCCGGCAAATCCGCTTGATCCGGACACACCCGAAGAAATTTCGGACACGAGCAAAAAGACTTACACTGTCGTCGGCAAATACGACAGATTCGATTATCTTATCGAACAGGTATCGTCACCCGCGTACACTGCGCTGACAAAGGGAGGCGGAAACGGCAGTTACCGTCTCTTCTTCACGGTAGACAGTCCGACGAAAGTATACGAGTTTACCGACAGCATCGACAGAAACTGTGTCGTTCACCGTGATCTTATCAGACTGTACGGTTTGTTCAGAGACGGTGCGATCATGAGGATGCTTTACTCACTCATGGCAATCCTTATTCTTCTGATCGTATCCGGCTCGGTATCGCTGATATACAATTCGTTTTCCATATCGGTAAGCGAAAGGACAAAGCAGTTCGGAATACTCAAATCGATCGGGGCAACCGGGCATCAGCT
>CALBLD010000268.1 GCA_937895775.1 uncultured Clostridia bacterium | reverse complement strand
TCGCACTGCTCGGCGGCGGAGGCTATGCAGAATACGCGGCGGTACGCTATGACATGACGATGCCGATCCCCGACGGCTGTTCCATGGAAGAAGCCGCCGCCATGCCGGAGGCGTTTGCAACCGCATATCTTAATCTCTTCATCGAAGGCGGTCTGAAGCCCGGTGATGTCTTTCTGATGCACGCAGGCGCAAGCGGACTTGCAAGCGTTGTCATCCCGATGGCAAAAGCCTTCGGCGCATATGTCATCACCACGATCATCGATGAAGAAAAACGTCCGATCGTCGCAAAAACGGGAGCCGACCGCATTGTCAACACAAAAACCGAGGACATCGTTGCCGTTCTGCGCGAACTCGACGAAGAAGGACATGCGGTAAATCTCGCCATCGACTGCCTCGGCGGAGAGGTCATGGGCAAATGCCTGCCCTATCTCGGCTATATGGCAAAGTGGATTATGATCGCAACCCTTGCGGGCGATTTTACCGAAATCGACATGCGCAAACTCTATGTACGCAACGTCCGCATTGTCGGCAGTACCCTCCGCTCAAAGCCGGAGGACACCAAGGCGGAGATTCTCCGTCTGCTCGTCCGCGACGTATGGGGAAAAGTCTCGTCGGGCGAGATACAACCCGCGATCTTCCGCACGCTCCCGATCGCCGAGGCGGAAGCCGCTCACGCGCTTCTCTACGAAAACAAGAGTGCGGGCAAGGTCGTGCTCAAGGTCGAATGACCGATCGCTTTGCGGATTTTTTCACAATACCGCCCGCCGTCCGGGTTATCGGTCGGCGGGTTTTCCGTGTCCGGTCGGAATGACTGCGGTTTTATTTGTGCAAACGGCACAAATAAGAATGCACACCGCACCCGTATTCCGAAAAAACGACGTTTTTTTCGGAATACGGCAAATTTTTTTCGAAAAACAGCGGATTTGCTATTGCAATCTGAAAAGATTTGTGATATAATACTGCGTAAATTTTCAGAAGAACCGTGTGCGCATTCCGGGTGCGCCCGCGGCGTACAATATAAGGAGGAAATATTATGGCAATCACAAACAAATATCTTCTTGATGTCCTTGAGACGGTCAGAAAGAGAGACGCGGGAGAGAGCGAATTCATTCAGGCGGTCACAGAAGTGCTTGAATCGCTTGAGCCTGTTGTAAACGCACGTCCCGAGCTTGAAAAAAACGGGATCATCGAACGCATAGTCGAACCCGAACGCTTCATACAGTTCCGTGTTCCGTGGGTTGACGACAAGGGCTGTGTACATGTGAACCGCGGATACCGCGTTCAGTTCAACTCGGCAATAGGTCCGTACAAAGGAGGACTGCGCCTTCATCCCTCGGTAAATACCTCGGTCATAAAATTCCTCGGATTTGAGCAGTGCTTCAAGAACTCGCTCACCACCCTCC
>CALBLD010000267.1 GCA_937895775.1 uncultured Clostridia bacterium | reverse complement strand
AGTGTCCGGTTTCCTCGTTCCATTCGAAGAACGGAAATTCGGTGACCCAGAGGAAGTTGTATTTTCCGTGAGGGATCATGTCGAGCTGCTTTGCGATCATTACACGGAGTGCTCCGAGCGTCGGGAGAACAACCGAATTTTTGTCTGCAACAAAGAGGGCAACATCGCCTTTTACACAATCGATTGAGGCAAGAAGATCATGGAGAGCCTCGGGTGTAAAGAATTTTGCAAAAGAGCAGTTCGGTGTATCGTCAACAAAGCGTGCGAATGCAAGACCCTTGGCACCGATACCCTTGGCGTGTTCTGTCAGCTTGTCAATCTCCTTGCGCAAAAGCTTTGCGGCCCCTCCCTTGAAAACGATCGCCCGGACGGATCCGCCGTTTTCCACCGCCGATGTAAATACTCCGAATCCGCAGTTTTTCACCCTGTCGGACACATCCTGTATTTCCATTCCGAAACGGGTGTCGGGTTTGTCGGAACCGAATCTTTTCATCGCTTCGACATAGGTGATGTGCGGCATCGGTTCAAGGTCAATGCCGAGTATCTCCTTGTAGAGACGACGCATAAGCCCCTCGTTCATTGCCATGATGTCTTCCTGCGTTGCAAACGACATTTCAAGGTCGATCTGCGTGAATTCGGGCTGACGGTCGGCACGCAGATCCTCGTCCCTGAAGCATCTCGCTATCTGGACATAACGGTCAAATCCGCCGACCATAAGAAGCTGTTTGTATATCTGAGGCGACTGCGGGAGCGCGTACATGCAACCGTGGTGTATACGGGAGGGAACCAGATAATCGCGCGCACCCTCCGGGGTCGGCTTTATCATCATCGGAGTTTCTATCTCGTAAAAGCCGTTCTCGTAGAAATAATTTCTTGCAATGCGTGCGATTTCGTGACGGAGCATTATGTTCTTCTGAAGGGAAGGGCGTCTCAGATCAAGATAACGGTAGCGAAGAGCCGTTTCGTCGCCGACCTTGGCGTTGTCCGAAATCTCAAACGGAGGTGTTGCCGCCTGCGAAAGTATCTTCATTTCGGATACTTCGACTTCGATCTCGCCTGTCGGGAGATTTTTGTTGATTGCTCCCTCGCCTCTTGATCTGACAATGCCTTTCGCCGACAGAACATATTCGCTTCTGATCGAGAACGCCTTGTCAAACAGAGCCTTGTCGGTGTCGGGATCGAAAGCAAGTTGTATGATGCCCGTGCGGTCGCGCAGATCGATGAATATCAGCGAGCCGAGATCGCGCTGACGTTGTACCCACCCGCAGACCGTGACCGACTGCCCGATGTTCTCCTTTGTCAGTTCTCCGCAGTAATGCGTTCTCTTGTCCGATGCACTGAAAAATTCTGC
>CALBLD010000266.1 GCA_937895775.1 uncultured Clostridia bacterium | reverse complement strand
TTTTTGCACGGTCACTCTGACCGTGCAAAATTTTCATATTCATTCTTCTGTCTGTTTTAGATTATCTGTCTGATTTTCGGCAACAAGTCTGTAACCTATCCCCCGCACGGTTCTGATCTTCAGCAGATCGCTCACGGCAGACAGCTTTTTTCTGAGAACCGATATGTAACACTCGATATTATTATATCCTGCGTCCGAATCAAATCCCCAGACCTTAAGAATCATATCGTCCTTTGTGACGATATTTCTTCCCGCTCTGAAAAGCAGCTCGGCAAAGCACATTTCCTTCAGTCCGAGTACTGCCCTGCCCTTGCTTCCGATAAGTTCATAGGTTCCGACCGACAGGCAGACATCCGCTGCACTCAGAACACCGACATCCGAATATGTACGGGGTCTGCGAAGAACAGCACGTATTTTTGCCATAAGCTCTTCGGTGGGAACCGGTTTCAGGATATATTCATCCGCGCCGCTGTCAAGACATTTTATTATCTTCGCACTTGTGTTATCGGATGACACGACGATTATCGGCATCCGGAGTCCGGCGGCACGTATCCTTTCGATCAGCTCTTCTCCGCTTCCCTTTTTCAGAGTCGTATCGGTTACCGCAAAGTCATATACATCCGACAGAGCAAGCTCAAGACCGCTTTCAAAATCGCCTGCGGTATCCGAGCATATTCCGTTTTTCTTCAGAGCAGCCACACACAGCGACGAAAATTTTCTGTCTCCGTCAATAATCAGGGCAATCATTGATGCACCGTCCGATCCTGTAGTCAATCATTTATCTCGCGTTCACTCATCGACATATACGGGCGTTCCGGCATTATACCCATATATGCGGGGCGAATGATCTTTTTGCCGTTTATCAGCTCTTCAAGCCGATGTGCGGACCAGCCGGCAAAACGTGCCGTTGCAAACAACGGTGTAAAAAGCTCCTCGGGCAGACCGAGCATCCTGTATGCAAATCCGCTGTAAAAATCGACATTTGCGCTTATATCCTTATACATCTTCCGTTTGTTTGCAATCACTTTCGGGGCAAGTTCTTCCACTCTCGCCATCAGATTGAATTCTCTTTCAAGTCCGTTTTCGACCGAAAGCTGGTGGACGAATTTTCTGAAAATTACCGCACGGGGGTCGGATTTTGTGTAAACCGCATGTCCTATACCGTATATAAGTCCCGCATGATCGAACACTTTTTCTTCAAGCAGATCGTCAAGGTAGGTGCTTATCTGGTCGTCATCCTTCCAGTTTTTCACGTGGCGTTTCATATCCGCAAACATCTCGCACACCTTTATGTTTGCACCGCCGTGTTTAGGTCCTTTCAGCGAACAGAGAGCCGCCGCAAATGCCGAATATGTATCGGTTCCCGAAGATGTGACAACATGCATGGTAAAGGTCGAGTTATTACCTCCGCCGTGCTCTGCATGCAGGATGAGCGCAAGGTCAAGCACACGTGCCTCAAGCGGCGAATATTTTCCGTCATGCCGGAGCATATAGAGAATATTCTCGGCAATTGATTTTTCGGGTATCGGTCGCGCTATATAAAGGCTGTCATTCTGGAGAAGGTGGCGATAGGACTGATAGGAATACACCATAAGCTGAGGTGCAATGGCAATGAGCTGAAGACACTGACGAAGCACATTGTCAACGTCGGTATCAGCCGCGTTCTTATCATAGGAATAAAGTGTCATTACACTTCTTATGAGCATATTCATAATGTCCTTTGACGGAGCCTTCATTATTACATCTCTCAGAAAGTTTCTGGGAAGTTCCCTGTAACAGCCGAGCAGCTTTTTGAATTCAACAAGCTCCTTTGCATTGGGCAGATTACCGAAAAGCAGAAGATATATCGTCTCCTCGAAAGCGAACCGATTATCGGCAATTGCGCCGTTAATCAGATCGATGACATTTATACCTCTGTAGAAAAGGCGACCGTCTGCGGGAACTTCCTTTCCGTCGATCTCTTTATACTGAAGCACGGTTGATATATTTGTAAGTCCCGTAAGGACACCTTTTCCGTCCTGATCGCGCAGCCCGCGCTTTACATTATAAAATCCGTAAAGATCGGGATCGATCTGTGAGTTTTCATTCATTTTTTCGGTCAGAAGCGAAAGCTGATCCTGCATGAATTCGTGATGATGATATGTTTTCATCTGCTGAACTCCTTTCGGCAATGATAGTATATTGAGTCATTTTAACATATTTTTTTCATTTTGTAAAGCCTGTTTTCAAAAAATTTTCTCAAACGATCGTTTTTCGGTCAATATA
>CALBLD010000265.1 GCA_937895775.1 uncultured Clostridia bacterium | reverse complement strand
AGTATGCTGTCCGTTTGACAGAGCGGACGTTGTCGGGAAATACAATTATTCGTATATAGAGCCGTCGCTGAATTACCTTGCGGGGCTTTCGGACGAAAAGTTTGCGCAGGCGGAGAAGATGCTCTCGGATCTCGGGATCAGAGCCGAGGCGTTCAACTGCTTTTTCGGAGGTGCCGTGCGCTTTTTCGGTGACGAGCCGAAGGAAAAACTGCTTGCCGGGATAAGCGAATACGCAAAGCGTGCGGGAGAGCGGGCGGCAAGGCTCGGCGGAGAGCTGCTTGTCCTCGGAAGCGGAGGAGCGAGAAAATATCCGGCGGAGGTCGGGAGGGAAGCGGCGACCGATCGCTTCTGCGAGGTTCTGCGCACCTGCGCCGATGCGGTTTCGGGTTACGGTATAAAAATCGGCATAGAGCCGCTCAATATAAAGGAAACAAATCTTGTAAATTCGGTGAGCGAGGCGGCGGCGATCTGCCGCGCGATGGCTGACAGCCGCATAGGCATCACAGCCGATTTCTACCACATGTATATGGCGGACGAGGCTCCCGAGACGCTTGCCGCCTTCGGCGATATGATCTTCCATCTGCATCTTGCGCGTGCAAACGAGGACAGATGTATGCCGATCGGAGAGGGCGACCGCAGATATCTCGACAGATGCATCGATTCCGCGGCAAAGGCGGGATATGACGGCAGAATGAGCCTTGAGGGAAACTTCGGCGGTGATTTTGCGGCAACTGTCGGAAAAATGAGCGTACTGCTCGGTCTGACCGAATAAAGCGGGGTAAAACCGAATGAATACCGAAATGTTTTATACTTTTGACGAAAACGAAAAACCGCTTGACCGTATGCCGTCGGGCGGCGGCTTCTGCGGAATACTCGAAAGCGTCGGCTGTATAGGCGACAGCCTTGCGTCGGGCGAATTCGAATCGATCTCGGCGGACGGGGTGAAAGGCTATCACGATATGTTTTACTATTCGTGGGGTCAGTTCATGGCAAGGGAAGCCGGATTTACCGCGCGTAACTTTTCGCGCGGCGGGATGACGGCAAAAGAGTATCTCGAAAGCTTCGGGCAGGCAAACGGCTTTTTCGACAGCTCGCTCGCCTGCAAGGCGTATATAATCGCACTCGGAGTGAACGATATTTTAAATCAGCATCAGCCGACCGGCAGGTTCGGCGACAGTGCCGACAGCGGCAGTTTTGCCGGATATTTCGGCGAGCTTGTGAGAAGATACAGGCAGATAAGCCCGGGCGCAAAGTTTTTCTTCGTCACCATGCCGAAGCAGTATGCCGCGGACGACGCTTTGCGCAGGGAGCATGCGGAACTCATGTATGATTTTGCCCGCAGATACGACAATTCATACGTTATCGATCTTTATCGCTATGCTCCGCCGTATACCGGACAGTTCCGCGAAAAGTTTTTCCTCGGCGGACACATGAATCCGTGCGGATACCGCCTGACCGCAAAATTCTTTATCTCCTATATCGACTACATAATCCGTCACAACATGGAGGATTTCATGCAGATGGGTTTTATAGGCACCGACTTTTCCTATCCGCAGAAAAAGTGACCCGAGTGTACGCGGCGGTGTCTTTTCATGCCCGTTTTGTGTCCTTATTTGATTTTTTGCGCTTTCCTATTGATTTTTTTATTCAATATGTTAAAATGGGATCGGGGAATTTCCCGATCCCATTTTGTTATCTTATAAGCGGAGGAAAAGTCCATGCTACTTGAAAAATCAAACTGGATTACATCGGCTGCCGATCACGGCACTGCCGCAATTACATTTGTACGCAGGTTTGCCTGCACGAGTGCGCCGATATCGGCAACACTCAGAGTCACCGCCGCAGGCGTTTATGTCGCAACTCTCGGCAAAAAGCGCATAGGCGATTTCGTGCTTGCACCCGGCTGGACAAGTTACAACAAGCGTTTGCAGGTTCAGACCTACGACGTGACCGCCCTGCTGTCGGACGAAAACACCCTTGAGGTCACGGTTGCAAACGGTTGGTACAAGGGCAGGATAGCGTGGGACGGTCCCTATTATCATTCGCCCGACGAGATCGCGCTGATCGCAGAGCTTACCCTCGTGTATCCGGACGGCAAAACCGAAACCATAGTCACCGATGAAAACTGGACGGTAAAGGAGAGCAGACTGCGCTTCTGCGAGATCTATGACGGCGAGCTTTTCGACGCTTCGATGGAGGAGCCGACCGAGGGAGAGGTCCGCATCATTGCCGATGCCGACAAGAAGAGGCTGATAGAGCAGGAGGGCGAAAAGATCACCGAAAACATTCATGTGAAACCCCGCCGTATCCTGAGAACTCCCAAGGGTGAACTGGTGGTCGATTTCGGTCAGAATCTTACCGGATATGTACATTTCAGAGTAAGAAACGCGAAAAAGGGCGACCGCGTGAAGCTTAAGTTCTTTGAGATACTTGATAAGGACGGCAATGTTTACACCGAAAATTACCGTTCGGCAAAAGCCGAGCTTGAATATGTCTGCGCCGACGGCGATGCCGAATACAAAACGACGCATACCTTCTACGGCTTCCGCATGGTAAGAGTGGACGGTTATCCGGGCGAACTGACCCCCGACGATATTGAGGCGATCGCGGTTTATTCGGACATAAAGCAGACCGGAAGCCTTGACAGCTCCGATCCGATGCTCAATAAACTGTTTTCCAACATATTCTGGGGACAGAGAGGCAACTTCCTTGATGTTCCGACCGACTGTCCACAGCGTGACGAGCGTCTCGGCTGGACGGGCGACACGCAGGTTTTCTGCCGCACGGCATCTTATAATTTCGACTGCGAAAAGTTCTACGAAAAGTGGCTCGGCGACCTTGCGGTCGATCAGACCCCCGAGGGACGTATCCCGCATGTGATTCCCGACGTGGTACTCGGCAACGGCGGCTCGTGCGCATGGGGCGACGCGGCGGTCATCGTTCCGTGGCAGGTATACCTGACATACGGAAACAGGGAAATACTGAAAAAACAGTTTGCCTCAATGCAGAAGTGGGTCGATTACATCGAAGCAAGTACGCATAACGAATATCTGTGGACAGGCTGCTGGCATTACGGCGACTGGTGTGCGCTTGATCTCGGAACCGAGACGACCGACAGTGCGTCGAATAAAGATTTTATCGCATCGGTCTACTACGCAAACGCGGTCGATATACTGGCAAAGAGCGCAAAAGTACTCGGAATGGACGAAAAATTCATTTCCGACCTTGAAAACAAATATAAACGCACAGTTGATGCGATAAGAGCGCATTTCACCGAGCTTAAGACACAGACAGAACACGCACTTGCGATCTACTTCAATATCGCCGCCGACAAAAAGGCGGTCGGCGATGCGCTTGCAAAGCTGGTCGGCGACAACGGAAACAGGCTGAACACGGGATTTGTCGGCACGCCCTATCTGCTTCACGCGCTTTCGATGACAGGACATCATGACGTTGCTTACAGTCTGCTTCTGCAGGACAAATATCCGTCATGGCTCTTCTCGGTATCGAAGGGCGCAACCACGATATGGGAGCATTGGGACGGCATAAAAGAGGACGGAAGCGTCTGGAGCGCGTCGATGAACTCGTATAATCACTACGCATACGGTGCGGTCGGCGACTGGGTTTACGGCGTAGCCGCAGGCATCCGGACGGTCGAGGAAGCTCCCGGTTTCGAAAAGGTGAAGGTCGCACCGGTTCCGGACGACAGAATAGCCTCGCTGTCGGCATCGATAGACACAAGACACGGCAGAGTTTCTTCGAAATGGTCGGTTTTCGAGGGCGGACACAGGTATGAGATTACCGTTCCGACCGACGCCGAGATCGTTATCGACGGCATTTCGAGAAACGTCGGTGCGGGAAGCTACATCTTCTACGGAAAATAAAACAAGAATAAAACAGCGGTACGGGATTTTCTCCGTACCGCTGTCGGTTTTCGCTGTCGGTTTTCGCTGTCGGTTCTTTTGATAAAATCAGATGCCCTGAGCGAGCATTGCGTCGGCGATCTTTTCGAATCCGGCAATGTTTGCGCCGGCAACGAGGTTGCCGTCCTTGCCGTATCTCTTTGCCGCATCGTAGCAGGCATGGAAAATGCCTGTCATGATGGTTTTGAGCTTTGCGTCAACTTCTTCGAAAGTCCAGCTGTAACGCATCGAGTTCTGGCACATTTCAAGACCGGAGGTTGCAACGCCACCTGCGTTGGATGCCTTTGCGGGAGCAAAGAGTACGCCTGCTGTCTGAAGTGCTTCGATGGCTTCGGGTGTCGACGGCATGTTTGCGCCCTCGGCAACAGCCATAACGCCGTTTGCTATGAGTATCTTTGCCGATTCTCCGTCAAGCTCGTTCTGAGTTGCGCAGGGAAGCGCGATGTCGCAGGGGATCGTCCATATTCCGCGGCAGCCCTCGGTGTAGACGGCACCGTTGACTCTTGCGGCATATTCCTTTATGCGTCCTCTTTCGACCTCTTTGATCTGCTTTACGACGTCAAGCTTTATTCCGTCGGCGTCATAGATGTACCCGTTCGAATCGGAGAGTGCGACGACCTTGCCGCCAAGCTCCGCCGTCTTTTCTGCGGCATAGATCGCAACATTGCCCGAACCCGAGATTACGACCGTCTTGCCCTTTACGCTGTCGTTCTTCATGCAGCCGAGCATTTCTTCGGTGTAGTAGAGCAGACCATAGCCGGTAGCTTCCTTTCTTGCGAGCGAGCCGCCGTAGGAAAGTCCCTTGCCGGTGAGTACGCCGGTGAATTCGTTTGCGATCTTCTTGTACTGACCGAACAGATAGCCGATCTCACGTCCGCCGACGCCTATGTCGCCTGCGGGAACGTCGGTGTCGGGTCCGATGTGACGGTAAAGCTCTGTCATGAACGACTGGCAGAAGCGCATGATCTCCATGTCCGATTTGCCCTTGGGGTCAAAGTCGGAGCCGCCCTTGCCGCCGCCCATCGGGAGGGTGGTGAGGGAGTTCTTGAAGCACTGCTCAAATCCGAGGAA
>CALBLD010000264.1 GCA_937895775.1 uncultured Clostridia bacterium | reverse complement strand
AAAAGATTTACTCTAAAATTGCGCTGAAAGTTATGAGCGAGATGGAAGAAAACAGTCCGTACTGCGTGGTGTACGGCAGTGTCGAAAAAGATGCCGATATCATGTCGGATGTAATGGAAAAGCTTTGCGGATATCCGCCCGCGTCCTTTTTCAGAATCAATCCTATTGTGAGCTCACACAGCGGCCCTCACGTTATAGGCATAATTTTTCGGGAAAAAGAATGAAAAAAAGCGATCTGTCACTTTTTTCGTCAAATAACTCTTGACTTTTTTTATATTTGTGGTAAAATAACTACTCGGATGTGTATGTATTGAAATTATTTGAGAGGATTCTTTGCTATGGGTCTGACAGAAAGTAAAACGATTTTTGATTGCAGTGATTATCTTTGCGCCGTTGCGTCCGGTGCGAATGCAATAAATAATCGTAAATCGGAAATAAATGAGTTGAATGTTTTTCCCGTTCCCGACGGAGATACCGGCTCGAATATGAGCATGACAATGGGTCCCGCGAGAGCAGCGGATTACTCTGCCGAGGGTTCGTTGGCAGATTGTTCCGATAAAATTGCAAAGCAGTTTTTGAAATCGGCACGCGGTAATTCGGGCGTGATTCTTGCACTCTTTTTCCGAGGTGTTGCAAAAGGCTTCAGGGAGAAGAAAAGCGTTTGTGCATCCGAACTCGTGAGTGCACTTCGCTCGGGCGTTGAGGAGGCATATAAAGCCGTTCAGTTTCCGACTGAGGGAACAATATTGACTGTAATGAGGAAGAGTGTAGAAGCCTGCATGCAGTTTGTTTCGACAAATGAAGACTGTAAGATCGTTCCTTTTTTTGAACATCTCCTTTCTGCGGCTGAAGACACTCTGCGCAGGACTCCGGAGATGTTGCCGGTTCTGAAGCAGGCGAATGTTGTAGATGCCGGAGGAGCGGGCTTTGTCTGTATAGTTGAGGGTATGCTTCTTGCACTTAAAGGTAAGCCGGTTGTCGGGAACGAATCCGAGCATGAAACATCGCTGAAAGCCGATTTCGCACAGTTTGATACCGAAAATATCGAAAATCCGTATTGTACCGAATGTATAGTAACAAAATCGGAGGCGTTTGTCGGAGAGAACAAAGTTGATGAATTCCGCAGATTTATACACTCTGTGGGGGACAGCGCGGTTTTTGTTGACGACGAAGAGATAATCAAGGTTCATGTTCATACAAAGGATCCGGGAAAGGTTCTGTCAGAGGCACTAAGATACGGTACGCTGTTTACAGTCAAAGTTGAAAACATGCGAAACCAGCATACAGAGCTTGTATTGGAAGCCGATGCCGATAAAACAAAGAAACACGAAAGTAAGACTGCTGCTCCGGAGAAAAAATACGGTTTTGTCGCAGTCACTCCGGGTGACGGAATAAAGGACGTGTTTGCCGATCTTGGAGTTGATGCTTTTGTATTCGGCGGTCAGACAATGAATCCGTCGACCGAGCAACTGCTTAATGCTGTTAATACCGTTTCGTCAGAGGTGGTATACCTTCTTCCCAATAACAGCAATATATGCCTTGTCGCAACACAGTGTGCAAACCTGTGTAAAGATAAAAATGTAATTGTAATTCCCACTGTGAGTGTTCCTCAGGGTGTTTCGGCAATGCTTGCATTTGATTCGGAACTCAGTCCCGATGAAAATACCGCTCTGATGGAAGAGGCTGCAACTTCCGTTACGACTCTTGAAATGACATTTGCGGCGCGTGACAGCGAATTTGACGGGAATAAGATAAAAGCGGGGCAGATACTCGGGCTTGTAAATCACAAGGTTCGCTATGTTACCGACAGCAAGGAAGAGTGCTTTGAAAAAATGACGGACAATATGGGCGATGCTTCGTTTATTACTCTCTTTTACGGAGAGGATGTCAAAGAAGATGAGGCAAGCCTTGCTGCTGCTTCTCTCAGAAAAAAGCTCGGCGACGATGTTGAAATATCTGTAATCAGAGGCGGTCAGCCGCTCTATTATTACACGATTTCGGTTGAATAAATTGTAGCGGTTGTCGAAAAACGGCAACCGCTTTTTAAGGAGTTTGTATATGTCAGAGAAAAAAATGAAATTACAGGCGCACAGAGGGGTTTCGTGCGACCGCCCCGAAAATACGCTTACGGCATTTTCGGCGGCAATCGAAGAAGGTTATGCATACATTGAAGCTGATTGCAAATTCACGTCAGACGATGTCTGTATAATGCTTCATGACGATACATTAAACAGAACATGTCGAAACGATAACGGATCAGTACTTGACCGTGTTATCCGAGCTGATGGTGTTGATTACGGCAGACTTGCGGATTTCGATGCGGGAGTATTTATGGGTGAAAATTTCAGAGGAACGCGCATACCGACCCTTGCACAAACGTTGGAACTTGTAAAGGGTAAAGAAATTAAACTTAAGCTTGATAATGTCTTTCAATCGTTTAATGAACGACAGTTTGAGATTTTCTGCGAGATAATAAAAAAGGCGAATATGCAGGAGCAG
>CALBLD010000263.1 GCA_937895775.1 uncultured Clostridia bacterium | reverse complement strand
CGAATCGGTGTTCCACCAGGGACCGAATTTGAGAACCTTGTTTGCGGTCTTCTGACCGTCTGCTTTGCCGTCATAGGGAAGGAATACGCAGCCGACAGAGTCACCACCGCCGAGGATAAGACCGTTACAGCCGTTATTGCCCTCTTTACCTGCCTTTTCGGCATAGTTCATTGTGTAGGATACCGCAAAATACTTTTTGGTGATGGTAACCTGATCTGCTTTTACTGCCTCTGCATCTGCCGGAGCCGACGCATCGATCGTCTTGATCTCGTCTGCCGATATTGCCATCGGAGCGAGAAGCGCGATCATAACGATCGCAAGAATGAGAGAAATTACTCTTTTCATAAGAATTTCCTTTCAGATTTTTGTTTTTTTCACAGCACTTTCGTACTGCAAGTCTGCGCTGATATTGTAACGCAATTGTGAACAAAAGTCAATAGCAAAAGTCGATTTTCATTACATATAACAAAACCTCGCATTGATTTTTGTGCAAATTGCCCCGTGAAATTCGGATAAAGCGGCAATTACTTCAAAATTCCGTTGATATCGACATCGGTGAGGATGAAATTTCCGCCGCCTTCAAAGGTTATGCGGACATACCGACCGCTCTGTGCCTGCGAAAGCAGATGCAGACCGCTCTCTCCCGAGTTGTCGATTCCGGCAAAATTACTGCCGTCGGTGCTGATTTCAACCTTCCATCCTTTCGGCATCTTATCCGAGAAGTAAAGCCTGTAAGAGGAAACCGTCGCCTCTCTGCCGAGATCGATTGTGACCGATGCGCCGTCGGTCGAGAACGCCCAGCCGTTTTTGTCAGCCGCACTGCCGTCGATCACCTTTCCCGCCGCGTCGCCGTTTTCGCTTGCGACCGCGGAAACCCCGTCAAGTCTGCAAAGATTTGCTTCAAGACCGTTTGCGAGAGAGTAGAGGGTGAAATACTCGTCGGCACGGACAAATTCGACCTTGCCCTCACCGTACTGCTTCGAAAGATCGGAATACAGGCGGTTTATACCGGAGACCGAGATCGGACTCCAGACCGAAATCTGACAGGAGACAAAGAGCGGCTTGTCGCCCTTCCATCTGCCGATCGCGGTATTTACATTGTTCAGAAGCGCATTGTAATCGCTCTCGTAACAGGGTGTGAGCTGTGAAACATACTTGCCGCCGGTTACGCCGTCGATGCTGACCCTGCTCTGACCCCACTGCTGAACGGTAAGTCCGTAGAGATAGGGGGCGTTTTTCACGTATATTTCACGCTGTTTGGCTGAAAGATTGTCCCACACCGTCACCACGCGCAGTCCCGATCTTTCGAGATAACGCTCGGTAAGGCTTGCATATTTGCCGAAAAGCTCCTCGTTCTTCATGAAGTCACGGGCGGATGCGCCGTTTTCCTCAAGGGTGTTGATCGGCATTGTGTAACCCATTCCGGACGGTCCGCAGACAAAATAGTCGTTTTCGGTCGCCGAATTGTAATAATAATTGAGCATCTGCGGCGCAAGATCGACAAGTGCCGGACTTATCGTCCAGTTGATCGGAACCTTGCCGCGCGCACTTTTGTTGGCGTCCCATATCTTGCGCATCGCACGCTCGACATACTGGGTGTTGTCGCCGTCGCTGACGTATACTGCGACATATATCTTGTTTTCGACTGTCGATGACACCGGCTTGTAGGTCGGAAATTCGATGTCCGCATCAAGTCCCGCCCAGACGGTCGCATTGCAGAAGAGGTCGGCGGGGATTGTGGATATGCCCATCGACGACGCAGTCGTTATTCCGCTTCTTTCGGTCGAATAGAAGCCGACGCACGCCGACTTTCCCGCCTCCATATCGCCGAGAAATTTCTTGAAAAGATTCTGCTGCTGTCTGTTCACGCAGTCGAGCCACACGACAGCCGAGCCGGTTGCGGCGGCAAGATCGCGCATATGATAGCCGTCGCCCGGACGCTCGGAGAAGAGCAGGCGGTGCGAGCAGTCCTTCCAGTAATTATCGTACATATATGTGTATATGTCAAGCGGAGTTTTCATATCAAGCGAGGTTATATCCTCCACAACCTCTGGCGCGACTCCGTTCTTTCCGAGCGTTTCGTAAAGCTCGGGGGTTACGGGGAGCGCATTTCTGATATTTGCGATCGTGCAGGCAAGATTTACGTAGTGTTCCGACTTACCCTTTGAGTAAAGAACGACACCCGAATATTCGGACGCATATTTTTCGCAGAGTGTGTACTTCTTTTTGCCGGCACACGCGCGGTATCTGACCCCGAAAGTTCTTGCCCATGTCTCGCCGCCCTCGTCCGCACCTTCGTCGATGAGCAGTATGCGGGTCGCCGATCTGTTCACGATACCCTGAAGGGTGCTGAACATGATCTGCTCCTCAAATGTCATATCGGACGAACGCAGTGCGTCCATGGTGCCCTCGGGCGGATCGAATTTCGGTATGATGCGGTCGTCGCTCCATTTCATGCCCTTTACCTCCGGAACATCGGGAACATCCGGCTCTGCGGTTGTCTGCGAGCCGGTTGTCTGAGTGCCCGTTGTTGTCGCCGTGTTCCCTCCGGCGCACGAAAACAGGGTCATTGTGCAGAGAAGAAGTGCTGTAATGCGGGTGACTGCCTTTTTCATTGCGATCTTCCTTTCTCTGTCACTTTTTTACGAGCCGATCTTTTTGACGTGCGGGCAGACAAGCTCGTTTACGCGCAGATCGGGCGCAGCCCAGTGAACCGCATTGCGTATTACCGTCTGCACATCGCTGTTGTAATATGTGGGGAAGGATTCGTGACCCGGCTGGAAGTAGAAGATTTTGCCGTTTCCGCGTCTGTATGTCGCACCGCTGCGGAAGACCTCGCCGCCCTCGTACCAACCGATAAAGAGCAGATGCTCGGGTTCGGGAATACCGAACGGCTCGGCGTACATTTCCTCATGCTCAAGCTCTATGTAACGTCCGATTCCGCGGCAGATCGGATGCGACGGGTCGCATACCCAGAGACGTTCCATGTCGCCGTCTTCTCTCCAGTTTACGTTGCAGGTGGTTCCCATGAGCAGTTTGAACGGCTTGGAATGATGTCCGGAGTGAAGCACGATAAGTCCCATTCCCATGAGGACGTGATCGCGCACTCTTGCGGCGACTTCGTCGGGAACAAGGTTGTGCGCAAGATGTCCCCACCAGATAAGCACGTCGGTGTCGCGCAGAACATCGTCGGTAAGCCCGCATTCGGGATCGTCAAGGGTAACGGTGCGGACGGTTATGTCGTCCGATTCGAGAAAATCGGCTATCGCGCGGTGAATACCGTTCGGGTAGATCGCCTTTACAGCCTCATCCTTTTTTTCATGCACAAATTCGTTGTAAACAGTAACTTTAATCATATCGGAAGATTCCTTTCATGTTTATGTTTGTATTATAGCATCGGCTCCGGCGGATGTCAATCGGTTTTGTGAATTTTAACCGATGAAGCTTGCCTGCGGACACAAAAAACCCGACGGAACCGGGATGTTCCGTCGGGAATTTTTCGTCGGGGCAGACGGGGAATTATTCCTCGTCTGCGCCCTCTTCTTCTTCGTCATCGTAAAAATCTTCGGATATGACCACGCGGCGGGTGTTTTCGGCACCGATGCTGTGGGTGGTCACGCCCTCTATCGTCTGGATCTCACTGTGGATGATCCTTCTCTCGTAAGCGGGCATCGGTTCAAGGGTAACCGATCTGTGTGTGCGCAGAACTCTTGACGCCATGCGTCTTGCGAGCGAACGCAGAGTGTCCTCTCTCTTCGTGCGGTACCCCTCAACGTCAAGGCTGATACGGGTGTACTCGCGGTCGTCGTCCTCGCCGTCCTTCTTGTTTGCGGCAAGGTTTACAAGATACTGGAGCTGATCCAGCGTCTCGCCGTGATGACCGATGAGTATACTTGCGCCGTCGCCGTTTACCGAAATTCTCTTTCCGGCGTCGGTATCACCGACGGTTATGTCGGCATCTATACCCATGTTCGTAACCAGCGTCTTAATAAAAGCGACCGCAAGATCGACGGGAGTCTGCTCATAGATCGCCCTGATCTTTGCCGGAGCTTCGCCGAATCCAAGAAATCCCTTTTTCGGCTCGGCAAGAATTTCTATCTGAAGTCTGTCAGCCGACACGTTGAAATACTGCTCGGCAGCGGCGGTCGCCGCCGCGACCGTTCTGCCGGTCGTGATAGTTTCCTGTTTCATAATATGTCCTGTCTCTCCTGATCTGTAATTATCAATTATCTTTTTTGTCGGATTCTCCGGCATTTTCGCCGCCGTTGTCCGGAATTTTTTCCTTTTCGTCGGCGTCCTTTGTCTCCTCTGCCATGCCTTTTCTCGGAGGCTTGTCCTCTTTGAGCTTCGGAGCCTCATCGGACAGAGTCGGTTTTCCGGAGTCGCTCTCCCTGCTGTCGAGCGGAAGTATCGGAAGCTCGGTCTCGTCGTCATCGTCGATGTGGTGGAGCGATCTGTATTTCTTGCCGGGAACTACGCGGGGATCGTTTTCGATCGTTCTGCTGCCCACCTTGCCCTTGTATTCGCGCTCGGCTCTTTTGTAATCTTCTTCGGTGAACTTGGGTGCCGGGAACATCGCACGCAGAATGAGCTGCTGAACGATTCCGAGCAGGTTGTTGAATATCCAGTAAACGCCGAGCAGCGACGGGAACATGAACGAAAAATATGTTGACATCGCGGGCATCGCAAGATCCATTATCCAGTTTGAACAGCCGCTGTTCATCGAAGGATCGACCGGCTGATAGGACAGCTTGCGCATGAGTCTCGACGAGAGGAATATCGACGCAAAGGTGATTATCGGTATCAGCAGATACCAGTTCCATGCGATCGTCGGGGTGACCGAAAGGTCGAAATTGAGTCCGAAAAGCGAGAAATCGGGCAGTTTTTCGGGAGTGAGCGAGCTGAATGCTCCGACATCGACGTCTCCCGCAAGCTCGGCAACCTTCGCCTGCATGTCCGAAAAGTGATCGCGGACGGTCGTCATCAGCCGCAGACTGTCGTTGCCCCAGTCGTATCCGAGTGCGGTCGCAGCCTTTCCGACCACATCAAGTGCCGCCTTCGGCACGCCGCAGATGTAGCGGAGCGGGTTTCTGATGATGTTGTAAAGTGCAATAATTATAGGAAACTGCAAAAGCAGCGGCAGGCATCCGCCGAACGGGCTGTAACCCTCCGACTGATAAAGCTCCATGACCTCCTGCTGACACTTCTGCTGGGTAACCTTGTCGTCTCTGCCCTTGTATTTGTTTCTTATCGCCATTTCCTTCGGGCGGAGCGACGCCTGCTTGACCTGCGATTTCTGCTGCTTTATCGAGAAGGGGAAGAGCAGTATCTTGAAGAGTACCGCGAAAAGCAGGATCGCAAGCAGATAGTTGCCGGTAAACGAGTTGAAAAAGCTCAGCACCTTACCGAGCAGACCGAGTATCCAGTCTAATATGTTCATTTGGCTGTAAATCCTTTCTTAAAGGTCTTCTTTGGTCTTTTTTCGAAGCCTTGCAGAAGCGACAAGGCTTTCACTTCGTGATATTATCGGTACCGCCGTCTTTTTTCATCTTTTCGGCGCGTCTTTTCTCTCTTTCGGCAAGCCTTTTCCGCCTGCGGTGATTTACAGGAACCGGGTCGTAGCCGAATCCGCCGAACGGATTGCAGCGCAGAATCCGCCATAC
>CALBLD010000262.1 GCA_937895775.1 uncultured Clostridia bacterium | reverse complement strand
AGAACAATATCATTCATCAGTGTGGCAAATGCAAATTTCTCTCCGCCGTTTGCCTTATCGCGGAAGGTTTTCAGACCTTCCGCTGTGTAAATCAGATACGGATCTTCCTGCGTGCCGCTGCCTGTGATGTCGGCATTCCCGCCCGAAACACCGTCTTCTGCCATGACGCCGATAGTCACAAGACAGAATATCATACAAATGGCAAGCAGTATACCGAGTATGCGTTTTTTCATTCTGCATTACCTCCGTGTCAACATTGTTTTTCTGCGTTTTACAATAAGTCCCGTGCAAACGCCGCCGCTTATAAGCAGCAGTGCGAGCCACAGCATGAGGTTGCCGCCGATTCCGGTTTTCGGAGGCTCCGGATCATCCGGGAGCTTCTCTGCTATCGTTTCTTCCTTTGTGATTTCCTTTGTCGCTTCGGCGTCGCGGTAATATTTGCCGCAACCAGTGCAGTACCAGTATTCGATATTGCCTTCGGATTCCTTGGTCGCCGCTTTTGCTTCGACGTGGCGGAGATCGTCGTGATTGTCGGGGTCAAGATCTCCGTACGGGTTTCCGCAGACATCGCAGACTGCCTTCTTTGTACAGGTTGCCTCTCCGCCCGTGTGATCTCCGGTTGCGGGAATTTCATTGTAATCTGTATAATCGCAGTCGGTGCAGGTATGATAAGCTTCCCAGCCTTTCTCGGCACAGGTTGCGGGCTTTCCTTTATGGAAAACAAGGTTGTGACCGTTGGCACCCATATGCTCGGTTTTGGTTGCGCCGCACTTGGTGCAGGTATAAACTCTTACGCCCGCTCCGGTGCATGTGGGGCGCGTGGTTACCACGCCGTTGTCCCATTCATGCGGTTCCTTGTCTGCGATCTCGTCACAGCGTGAGCATTTATGCCAGTGTTCGTCTTCGCCATGCTGTTCTACCGAGAAATCGTGACCGATAGCCGCGATACTGCCGCCGCAGACCGTGCAGGCGACAGGTTCGGTACAGGAGGGATTTGCCGTATTGCCCGTATGATCGCAGAGTGTCCACTTTGCGGTGATTGTCATACCATACGCCGGCATTGCGGTCGGAAATTCCTTGTCCCAGCCCGCGAAGATATATCCCGTTCTTGTCAGCGTGGGAGGAGTGATCGGCGTACCGTAAAGCTTGTAGATAATAATATCCGATTCACCGTTTTCGGGTTTTACCCGGATCTCGTACGCCATGAGTTGCCACCCCGCGTACAGCGTCATATCTCCCTTCACCGGATCGCTGAAGTTCCACTTATCAGTGCAGTCGGCGTCTTTATACCAGCCGAGGAAGAAGTACCCTTCCCTTACGGGTTCGGGGTTGTAACAGATCGGTCCGTTCTCCTTTTCTTCGCTCGTTGTCGGACCGTTCAGCGTGCCGCCGTTCGGATCGAAGGTGATTGTGCGCCGGGGAGCTTCCACCCACATCGCATACAGGGTGCAGTCCTCTGTTTTGTCATACGTTCTCGTACTGCGACCGTTTTCGTCGCCGTACTGCTTGCCGCCGTACTGCCGATCATACCAGCCTTCGAAAATATAACCGGGGTACTCCGGTATGGGCATCTGATCGAGTTCCTCACCATAGATGACAGTCATGGTTGTATGCTCCGGCGTACCGCCGTTTCCGTCGAGCGTAACCGTGTAGGTGTTCGCCGCCCACTTTGCCGTACATTTTATCGTATCCGCGGTCGGCTCGGAGGTTTCCCATCCCGCGAAGGTATGACCGCGTTTTTCAATTTTCGAAGCATCGGGAAGCACAAGCTCCTCATCCCTATAAGTAAAGCTGTCGGGGGTAAATCCGTCAACCCACTTACCGCCGCCAAGATCATACTCAAGCGTTGCCTTTTCTCTCATGACTGCCGTGACGGTAAACACTCTGTCCGAGTTTATGACCGTATTCTTCATTTCGTCAAACGTCATCGTCCCGACCATACCGTCGGTCACCTGTGCAAAGGTTACCGATTTTCTGAGATCTCCGTTTCTGCAAAGCTGACCGCATTGATTTGCCCCACAGGTGAGGATCACACCGTTTTTATCAAGCAATACGCTGTAGTAAGATCCTGCCCCCGTTGCGGCGGCAATAATTTCGGCACCGTCGATACCGTCGGTTACCGCAAGAAGCTTCCAATCACTCGAGTCGCTTCCCGTGTCTCTTCCGAGCTGACCGAACCCGTTGATGCCACAGGTTCTTACTTTGCCGTCGGTATCAATCACAACAGTGAAACCGTTACCTGCCGCAACAAACTTCGCAGCCGTTGCCCCCTGAAGGTCGGCTTTTCCGAATATATCGCCTGACGTGCCTTCCGTTTCTCTGCCGAGTGCCCCGTACCCGTTTGATCCGGCTGTCCAAACATTGCCGTTTTCATCCAGCAGTACGCTGTGGTAGCTTCCCGCCGCAATTGCAATTATTTTTATGCCCGATATGCTGTCGGTGACCTTTTCAAATTTCGAATCCTCGGTGTTTGCAGTCTGTCTGCCGAGTTCGCCATAAACATTATTGCCTGACGTCCAGACATTGCCGCTTTCATCAAGCAGAACCGTATGATATGTTCCGCCCGCCGCCGCGATTATTTTTACACTGTCAAGACCGTCTGCCTTTTTGAACACCTTATTCGGTGTTCCGCTGTCCACATTTTCGCTTCTGCCAAGCTGACCGTCGCAGTTATAGCCGGCAGTCCAGACACCGCCGTTTTCGTCAATAAGAATCGAGTGGTACTGTCCTGCGGCTACCGCTTTGATTTTCACACTGCCGTCGCCTACCGTAACCTTTTTAAGGGTAGTGATCTCGGTTCCTGCCCAATATCTTCCCGCATTTTCGTCGATTCCGAGGGCACCGTACTGATTGCAGCCGGCTGTCCATACATCGCCGTTTTCGTCAAGTACAACTATATGGTTCGTACCCAAGGCAACATCGACTGTTTTTGCGGAAGTGCTGACTTTTGTAAGAACCGGATCCTTACCTAATTCATAGGATAACAACTTCCTTGCGAGCTGTCCGCGCGAATTATCTCCCGCTATGTAAAGGTTACCTGCATCGTCAATAGCAGCGGTGTTTACTGCCGACGCCACAATCTTTTTTATAACCGTAGACGCGGTAACACTGTCAAACTTATATCCCTCGTCTGCCCTGTATTGTACTTTGTCACCGAGTGTTGCTCCTTTTGCGACCGAAACAACAACGCTGTCGCTCCAGTTCGTGCCGTCGGTCGATACCTTTCCGCCGACTGCGGCTTTCACCGTCACATTGCACATTTCGTCTGCCGCGACACTCCCGAACACGAGCGAAAACAGCCCGCACACAGCAATGCCCAAAACAAGCAGAATACTCAAAACCCGTTTTTTCATTTGATCTCCTCCGTTTGATTACAGTTTATTATTTATTATCTGTTGTTATAACTTATGACGCTTGCCGTACTTCATTGACATTGCGCAAAAGCAACTGCAAACCGACATCAATGCGATCAGCATCGTGAACTTGCCGCTGTCTCCGGTCTGCGGAGGCTTCGGATCATCCGGCAGCTTAGCAGTTACGGTGTCAGCCTCAGTGATTTTCTTCGTCGCCGCGGCATCGCGGTAATACTTGCCGCAGCCTGCGCAGTACCGGTATTCGATATTTCCTTCCGCATCTTTTGTTGCCGCTTTTGCGGGAAAATGCACAAGATCCTCATGGTTATTTGCATCAGTCTCACCATAAGCATTACCGCATATTCCGCATACCGCTCTGTCCTTGCAGGTTGCTTTTCCGCCCATGTGGTCGGTGATTATTTTACCGCAAAGGTCACAGGCATGGTTCTTATCACCGTCGGCATGATCGGACATCGCCTTTCCGCAATAGTCGCAGTTGTGATCTTTATCCCCGTCGGCATGCTCGGACATTGTCTTTCCGCAATAGTCGCAGTTGTGATTTTTATCTTCGTCGGTATGCAGGCAGATGTATTCACATTCACCGCACACTCCGTCCGTCCATTCATGGACTTCGGTTTCCGTAATCTGTATGCCGCAGCAACTCCACTTCTTTGTATGAGTTGCTGCGGTCTTTATCCACTGCTCCGTGCCACTGTGGTTTGCGGGATTCTCCGTACCGTATAACCCGTGACAGAAGTCGCAGACCGCCTTTGCGATACAGGTTGCTTTGCCGCCCGAGCAGCTGACCGTTTCGGTATGACTGCCGTCCTCCGAACAGGTGCGGGTATGCGTACCGTTACCGTCGGAAACCCATTCGCCCCATGTATGGACATGTGTTTTCTCAAAGACAGCCGTGAACGTCATGGTATATTTCACTTTATCGGAGGCAAAGTTCCATTTTGTTTCTGTGCCGTTATTATCATAATACCAGCCGACAAAAGTATATCCTTCTTTGGTCGGAGGCGGACTCGGTTCGGTGAGTTTTACCCCGTTTTTGCTCCATTTGACTTCCTGTCTGATAACCTCTCCGCCATTATCGGGTTTAAAAGTGATTATGAGCGTGCCGCTTTGGGTTGTGAATTTACCGCCGGTAACGGTACCCTTATTGTTCTGTACCGTACCGTTATAAGTGCCGCCCGTAATGGTTCCGCAGCTCTCGTTGACAACCTTGCCGTATATCGTCGCACTGCTTCCGTTAATGGTGCCTTTGTTGACAATACCGTCATAACCGGCTTTCTCGCTGTTTTTGGTTCCCAGCCTGCCGCCATCCAGCGTGCAGGTTGAATCTTCATCCACATACAGCCCGCTTCCGGCACCTTCGTCACCGACCGTACAACCGAAGATAAACGCGTCGCCGCTCATGTTAAAGGTTCCGTCGGTATACACGCCGCCGCCGCAACTTGTGGCATGACAATAAGCAATCCTGCCGCCGGACATGATAAAACTGTCAAACGGACCATGTAAGTATACTCCGCCGCCTTTACTGGCAGTGCAGTTTTCAATAGTACCCCCGTTCATGACAATTTTGCCGAGGGACACATAAACGCCTCCACCGAAAGTACCTGCGGTACACCCGGAAATCCTTGCCGGGGTGTTCATCGTGATATTCCAGCCGAATACTCCGCCGCCCCTTCTGTCGGCTTTGCAGCCGACAATTGCTCCGCCGTTCATAACAAGTCCTGTGTTATACTTACCATAGGTATCAGGCATAACATATACTCCGCCGCCCCATTCGTAATGACCGCCGGTAATTATGCCGCCCGGAAGAGATATCGTGCCGTTTGTTTCGTCAAGCACCCAAAGCCCGCTGCTGTCCTGGGTGAATTTGTGATACTTTGTCCGGTCACTGTCGCTGATCGTCAAAGTGCCTTTTTCCACCCTGACCACATGTCCCGGCTCACTGTTTTCGTATTTCAGCACACAACCGTTGAGGTCAAGGGTGACCGTGCGTCTGACGGACAATGTGGTGTCAATCGTAATATCCGCCGTCATCCTGACTGTTTCGCAGGTTTCGTCGTCCGATACTGCGGAAGCCAGCTCCGCCGCCGTGGATACCGTTACCGTCCCGCCCGATGCCGACAGACTGTCGGCAACATTCACGGCAAATGCCGGGATCTGCATAATACCGTGCATCATACATAAAGCAAGCAGGACACCGAGTAATCGTTTTTTCATTTTGCGTTACCTCCGCCCGGGTACTGTGAGCGACATTTATTCCGGTCCCCGTTTATCCGGTTCGCAAAGCGGTAAT
>CALBLD010000261.1 GCA_937895775.1 uncultured Clostridia bacterium | reverse complement strand
TATACAGTTCTTCCGATGTAAGTTCGCTTCCGGTTATTTCCGAAATTACCTTAAGCGTTTGAATTGTTTTTGTGGTATCGCCGTCGATGAAATCGTTCACATCTTCATCTGTCGCGATAAGGTCATTTGCAAAACCGATAAAATCGGTGAATGTCATTTTTATGCTGTCGGGGTGACGGTACAGATTGTACATTGTGAACAGAAGCACGGCATCATGCTGAGAAAGTTCCAGCTTTTGAACGGCTTTTTCGGTATCGTAAAGTTCTCTTACGGTATTTGTATACGCCGTGTAATTTGTCAGAACGGGTTTTCCGTCTTTGGTTTTATAGGTGTAAAGCAAGTCAGCCAGTTTCTTCTCGTTCGAAAAGTTGCTGTCGGAATTACGGTATACGACAATAACAGAGTTGTTGTTGCCGAATACATCGGAAATGGCGGTATTATTTGCCTTTGTATCGGTGAACAGATAGCTGTTTCCTGTCTGCAGTACGCCGCAAACGATAACGATAACGAGCGCAACCGGAACGATTACTTTACCGGCTTTATATGCTGTCCGACAAAATGCCGCTCCTTTCGGAACAAACGCTTTTTTGTGTACTTTTTTCATGGGTTTGTCGAATAAAAGAACAAGTGCGGGCAAAAGTGTCACTGATGTGACAGCCGAAATGACAATGCCTTTCATAAGAACTATGCCGATATCAAATCCGATCCGGAATGACATAAAGAGCAGGGCAAGAAGACCGGCAATTGTGGTAAGCGCACTTGCCGAAACGGGTTTTATAACCGCCCTGATAGCAGCAGACATTGCCGTGCTGTTGTCTTCTGTTTTATTTCTCTCTCTGCGGTAGGTGTGGAGGAGAACTATGCTGTAATCGATCGAAAGGGCAAGTTGGAGAATCGCCGCGATGGAATTGGTTATGTATGAAATTTCTCCGAAAAAGAAATTAGTTCCGCGGTTTATAATGATAGCAATACCGGATGCGAAAAGCAAAACGAACGGCTCAATCCACGATTCGGACGTAATAAGAAGTATAGCGACAACAAGGCAGAGTGAAATAGCGAGGATATAAATCATTTCGTTTGTAATTGCATCCTGCAGACTCTGTTTTTCTACGGTTGTACCGCCGTATTCGATGCCGTCATAGGACGAGAGTGCGGATTTTATATCGGCAGACAGCTTTTTGGCGTTCTCCGAGTAGTCGTCGCCGTCGATGATGACGATAAATAAAGCGTTTCCGTCTTTGTAGTAGCTTTCATCATACTTGTCAAAATTTACATTGAGTACGTTCGGCATTGCTTCGAGTTTATCTTTAAGGGAATCAGCAGCCTCCGCCGAAATGTTTTTTGCCATGACCTGCATGTTTCCGGTCATACCGAATTCGCTATCTATTATGTCAATGGCGATTTTGGTCTGTGTATTTTTGCTGAGATAGTCGGCAAGATTGTAATTGATTGCGATCCTGCCCATAGTGACGGCGGACAGAACGGTTGCCGCGGCAAACAAAACAATAACAGCCCATGTTTTGATTTTTTGTTTTGCCATAGAGATTTCCTCCTGTTGAAATTTTGCTTTATCTGTAGTATAATACCGACAGATGAAAAAGAAAACGACCGATTTGAGCCGTTGGTAAGAATTCTGACTCTGATAATAAAATTGTAAGGAATTTGCGTGGATGAAGCAATACAGAAACGCCGAAAGAACAAAAAATGGATCCGCAGAGCTTTTATCGAGCTTATTGCCGAAAAAAAGACGATCAACAAAGTCACCGTAAACGAGCTTGCGGTGCGCGCCGACATAACCAAGACGACTTTTTACTACCACTATGATGATATTTATGCGGTAGCCGAAGAGTTTGAAAACGAGCTGATTGAGAAGCTGAATAAAACCATTGATGAAATTGCCGCAGAAACCCCGACCGATTATTCGGAATATTTCAGAAAAATTCTTGAATTTATAAGAGAGAACGAGGAAAGTTACCGCCTTGCCGTCAGAGCAACCGACCTTTCCGGTTTTGCATCCAGATTGAAAAGTATTTTTTCAAAGAGGGTAACCAATATGGAAAAGGAATTCGGATTTTCACCCGATTACGAAAAGCGTAATGTTCAGGTCTACTTTCTTGTCAGCGCCTGTGTTGATACGGTTATGCACTATCTGAAAGGGAATATGGCATCATCGATAGATACGGTCGGAGAGGTTATTACCGAGATAGTCGAAAAACTGAAACGAAATTCCTGATGTAATCGGTAAGGTTTATTAGCCTTTTTGCGTTCGGTACCTTATTCTAAGTATCTTTTTATCTGTTCAAGATTGTCGGCAAAAAAAATGCCGCTTTGCCGCTCTTCGGATGATAGCCCTTTTTCCGTCATGCGGTTAAGAAGTTCTTTCAGGCTGTTGTAGTACCCGTCCAGATTATAGAGTATACATGGGGCGTTCAAATGTTTCAGCGATACCTTTGACATGACTTCCGTAATTTCTTCAAGCGTACCGGTGCCGCCGGGGAAGGCAATAAAAGCATCGCCGAGTTCAATCATTATTTTTTTGCGCTCTGACATGTCTTTTGTTACGATCAGCTTGGTAATGCCATCGTGCTGAAACTCGTTTTCAATAAAAAACTGCGGCTCAACCCCTATGACATTACCGCCTGCCGCCAAAACGCTGTCGGCAATTGCGCCCATAAGTCCGCTTTTCGATCCGCCGTAAACGAGTGTATTTCCGCTCTGACCGATCCATGTTCCAAGATCTGTAACAGCTTTTTTTAACATCGGATCATTGCCGCTGTTTGCGCCGAGATATACTGTGATGTTCATATGTAAGAATCCTTTCAACTGCGTTTGAGATTTCATTGCACGTGTGCGGCATTTTTCATAACAGCTTTTTGAGGTAAAGCTGTTATGATGAAATTGCCGCGTGTATCGTTATTCTATGAAAACTGCGTCCGGGAGCGGTATTTCTTCCCGACGGAACCGTTCTGCACGCATATGAAGTTTGTATTTTTTTCTGAGTCCCGTAATCTGTTTCATCATAGTACTCTCATGATGCCTGTCGATTGCCTCCTGATTTTCCCAACTGTCGATAAGCAATACGGTTTCCGTGTCATCGATAGGATAAAAATATTCGTAACGCAGATTTCCGCTTTCGCTTCTGATTGCGTCAACAATTCCGCCTGATATCATTTCGTCGGCAAATTTACGGGCAGAACCGTTTGTCCCCGAATAATATATGTTGATTGTTATGCTCATTTTTCCTCCTGTAGCAAACCGCTGAAAATGCGGTACGGAACCCGATTGTGCACAGAATACGCGCAATCGGGTTCCGTTCAAAATTATTATTGCGATTATCAACGGTAATATATGTGTATTCGCAATAAAAATTTTAAAATCAACCGGATAATTTAATACCGGATGTCGTCTAACCCTTCGCAAGAGCGGCTTCTGTCTGTGCCATGACCAGCTTGTAATATATGCCTTTTTTCTGAAGCAGTTCGGAATGGGTTCCGAATTCGGCAACATGACCGTGATCGAGGACAAGCAATTTGTCGGCACCTCTCAGAGTCGAAAGCCTGTGGGCAATTGCAAGCGTGGTTCTGTTTTCGGTCAGATTGTTTATTGCATCCTGAATCAGTTTTTCTGTTTCGGTGTCGAGGGCAGCGGTTGCTTCGTCGAGAATAAGTATAGACGGATTGTGTATGAGGGCGCGTGCGATCGCAATCCTTTGGCGTTCTCCGCCCGAAAGGGAAAAGCCCTTTTCACCGACCATGGTGTTGTAGCCTTCCGGCAGACCTAGGATGAAATCATGCGCGTTTGCCATCCGGGCGGCATGTATTACCTCCGCATTTGTCGCATCAGGCTTACTGTATTTTATGTTGTCTCTGACAGTTCCCGAAAAAAGATGCGTCTCCTGAAGAACTACACCTATCTGAGAGCGGAGCGAGTTCTGCGAAAGATCACGGATGTCAACTCCGTCAAGGACAATGCGCCCGGAGTTTGGATCATAAAGACGCATAATGAGGTTAATGAGGGTTGTTTTTCCGCACCCGGAATGACCGACAATGCCGATCATTTCGCCCTGACGGACCTCAAGATTGACATGCTCAAGCACCGGATTGTAGCTGTCGTATCCGAATGTTACGTCCCGGACCGAAAGGTTGCCTTTGACTTTTATGTCACGCGGATTTTTCTGATCTTCGACCTCTGGCTCTTCTTCAAGTACTTCAAGTATTTTGCTGAGCGATGTGAAAAACTGTGTAATGTTTCTCGGAATCTGATTTATCTGCATGAGCGGTTCATAAAGAATACCGGCATAGCTGTTGAATTGGTTGAGCTCACCTATCGACATGGAGCCGCCGAAAAGCAATATGTTTCCGTAAAGCAGTATGAGGTAGTGTCCGAAGCGCAGTACAAAACCGACTATCGGGAAGAACAGGTCAAACAGCTTGTCGGTCGATTCGCTTTGCTTTGCCGATTTGTCAACACCCGTAGCAAAGCCTTCAATAACGCGTTGTTCACTTCCGTAATTCTTTACGACTCTTATGCCGTTCAGGGTATCCTGCAGGTAAATATTCACACGGTAGCCGAGAAGCCATGCCTTGTGCCATTTGCGTTCCATGACCTTCCAGAATTTGATAATCGAAAAAACCGCAATCGGAAGCGGGATAAAGACGAAAAGGCACATCAGCGGATTGATGATTATCAGAATTATAAGTGCGACTATGAACGAAAAAATTTGCGAGAAATAGGTCGGAAGCAGATTTGTTATAAAATTCTGTACCACACCGACGTCACCGTTTATTCGTCCCATCATGTCACCTGTGGACTTTCGTCCGATTGACGACATGGACAGCGACTGAAGCTTTGCAAAAAGCTGTTTGCGCAGTCTCAATGTGAATCTGTTACCCGATATTGCCGAAATACGTCCCCTTATGACGTTGATTGCACGTTGAAAAATATCAAGTACAACCATGGCGACTATAACCGCAATAAAGCCGCGCATCGGGCCGGCGACGCCGTCCGACGGGACGATATAACGGTTTATTGCATTTTTCTGAATTGCCGGGATTATAAACCTGAGAATAATTGATATTGCCGATGCCGCAACAGGGAAAAACAGCATAAGTCTCATGCCGGATGTCATTTCCCAAAGTTTTTTATACACATCTGTCTTTTTACGGCAGTAAGGACAGAATTTTGTTCCTTTAAGAAATCTCCTTCCGCATGTAGGACAGAAGATTTCAGGTTCGCTGCTTGTAACCGGTTCGGATTTGTCATTTTCGCGGAGAAGTTCGCAGGCTTTGGCGATAACCGAAAATCTGGCAAGATGTTTTCCGGAAACAAATCTGCATATAAGGGTTGTCGAACCGTCTTTTTTTGCAAAAAAGCCGCCGCTTCCATAGAGCTTTTCGGTGTGAAAATCGGAAAGATCGGATAAATAATATTTTTCGATGACTTTCATTCGGCGCGTTTTGAGTATCAGGTGAGCGGTAATTGCAATATATCCGTCATCGATGAAATTGTCGCCGTCTATGTCGTAGGGAATACAGTAGAGGATTTTTTCGTTGTCCGATTCTTTTTTTATTGCTTCCTTGAGGGTTGCGGGAAGCGAGTATAAAAGCTTCATATGGCTTCCTCCGTCGGATCAAAGATATATCTCAATGATCTTGTAGCTTGATT
>CALBLD010000260.1 GCA_937895775.1 uncultured Clostridia bacterium | reverse complement strand
AGGAGTGTTTCGCCTACGGATTTTCCGCCAAGCTCCGAAACCGCGGTGCGGATATCGCTGTTTTCCACATCAAATACCTTGCGGACGAGCGAAAAACCGTTCGAATGGATGCCGCTTGACCGAAGCGCGATAATTACGTCGCCGACAGACATTTTTTTGTTGTCGATTATCCTGCTTTTGTCAACGATTCCGGTGCTGTATCCGGCAAGATCGTACTCGTCCTCAGGATAAAAGCCGGGCATTTCGGCGGTTTCTCCGCCGATCAGCGCAACCCCTGCCTGTACGCACCCGTCGCAGACGCCCTTGACTATGCCGGCAATGCGTTCGGGTCTGTTTTTTCCGCATGCTATGTAATCAAGGAAGAAGAGCGGACGTGCGCCGCAACAGATTATGTCGTTTACGCACATTGCAACGCAGTCGATACCGACCGTGTCGTGCCTGTCTGTAAGAAATGCAAGCTTCAGCTTTGTGCCTACGCCGTCGGTACCGCTGACGAGAACCGGATGATTTATTCCGGACGCCGCAAGATCGCCGAGATCGAAAAGTCCGCCGAACCCGCCGATATCGGAACCGACTCCGTCGGTTGCGGTTCGCACAATATGCTTTTTCATAAGTTCGACGGCACGGTATCCCGCAGTGATGTCAACGCCTGCCTTCGCATAAGCCTCTGACTGTGAGTTTGTCATTTTACTTTCCCTCCTGTGTCTGTTTTTCCTTGTTTTCACTGATTTTTGTCTCAAATCTGTTTTTCATCGGCGATTTCGGTATCTCGGTCGGGTAATTGCCGTCAAAACATGCACAGCAGTATCCGCTGCCGTTTATTCCTTTGGCAATGCGGCGGACGCTTTCAATGCTCAGATAGCCGAGCGAATCAACGCCGATCTTTTCCTTTATTTTATCAAGTGTGTATTTGCAGGCGATCAGATTGTCTCTTGAATCAATGTCGGTGCCGTAATAGCATGGGTTGAGAAAAGGCGGAGCGGACACTCTCATGTGTATTTCCTTTGCGCCCGCTTCACGCAGAAGTCTGACAATGCGGGCACTGGTCGTGCCTCTGACAATCGAATCGTCGATCATTACAACTCTTTTGTTCCTGACGACCGCCGATATCGGATTGAGTTTGATTTTCACTCTGTCCTCTCGGCTCTGCTGACCCGGAGCGATGAATGTGCGCCCGATGTATTTGTTTTTTATAAATCCGGGCTCGTAAGGGATTCCCGACTGCTTTGCATAGCCGATTGCGGCATCGATCCCGCTGTCGGGTACCCCGATGACAACATCCGCCTGTACCGGGTGTTCAAGTGCGAGAAAGGCACCCGCGTTCATTCTCGCGGTGTGTACACAGCATCCGTCGATCACCGAATCGGGTCTTGCGAAATAGATGTATTCGAATACGCAGAGCGAACCGGGGGCGCGACCGCAGTGGTCTTCGATCGATTTTACGCCGTCCCTGCCGAATATCACGATCTCGCCCGGCTTTATGTCCCGTATGTACCTGGCACCGACCGAATCGAGCGCACAGCTTTCGGAAGCGACAATGTAACGTCCGTCGTCGGTTTTTCCGTAGCAAAGCGGACGAAATCCGTTTTCGTCGCGGACCGCGATCAGCTTTGACGGAGACATAATGACAAGCGAATACGCACCGCGTATTCTGTTCATCGCGCGGTTGACCGCCTCTTCGATCGACGGCGCGGTCAGACGCTCCTTTGTGATGATATAGGATATTACCTCGGTGTCGCTTGTGGTGTGAAATATCGAACCCTGAAGCTCAAGCTCGTGACGAAGCTCGCCCGAGTTTGTGAGATTGCCGTTGTGCGCAAGCGCGATTTTTCCCTTGATGTGGTTTACGACGATCGGTTGCGCGTTGTTGCGGTCGTTTGTGCCTGTCGTGCCGTAGCGGACATGCCCGACTGCGATCTGACCCTTGCCGAACCTGTTCAGAATGTCGGGAGTGAATACGTCGTTTACAAGTCCCGTGTCCTTGTATGCCGAAAATACTCCGTCATCGTTAACAACTATTCCGCACGACTCCTGCCCGCGGTGCTGCAAGT
>CALBLD010000259.1 GCA_937895775.1 uncultured Clostridia bacterium | reverse complement strand
CATAACCGTTCTTCCCTCCATGGTATAACTGCATGTCTTCATCAGCTCTCCGACGAACGGATGTCCGCAGTTTTGCAGACCGTCCGGACGCATACCGTCAGCCAATATCAGGATTACTTTGTTTTTCATATTCTTTTCCCCCTTGATTATTTACAGAGCATACCCGCACGCCTTTCGCGCGGCAGTCTCTTACAAAACCGGATGAAACCCCGCTGTCGGTTGCAATTACCATAGCGGGCGTAAGTTCGGCGATCCGATAGGGCGCGGCTTGCCCGAGTTTGGCGGCATCTGCGGCGACGATCACCTCATCCGCACATTCGGTCAAAAGCTTCTGATTCGGGATTATCTCCGGAATATAATCATAAATTCCGTCGGCGACCGAGACCGCGCTCGGGCAGACGATCGCCTTCCCCGCATGCAGACCGCGAAGCATCTCCTGCGCCATATATCCGCAGAATATCTGTTCACTGCCGAGATATTCCCCGCCGATCTGGATCAGTCGGAAGTCCTCCTTGCGGGACAGAATCTGCATGACCTCCATGGAATAGGTAATTACCGTCAGGTGCCGGAATGTTTCAGCCATCAGCTGTGCAATCTCTTTTGCGGTGCTTCCGCTGTCAAGCATAACGTGATCCCCTTCCTTCAGCAGGGATATCACCGCCCGTGCGGTCTCCACCTTTTCGGGAAGATGCTGCTTTGCACGCTCGGAAAGCTTTTCGAATTGCTGCATACGACCGGGCGAAACCGCGCCTCCGTGTACGCGGCGTATAAGATTGTCCCGCTCCAGACGCTCCAGATCCTTTCTGATCGTTTCGATGGACACGCAATACCGCTCGGTAAGCTCGCTTACCGTGACCGTTTTCCGGGAATTTATCAGCATTACTATATCCGCTCTGCGTTCATCTGCAAACAAATACAACCACCTCCAACAAATTGCAACATCATTATACAGTGATGCCGAAAATTTGTCAAGCATTTTTGCCGAAAATCCGATCACAGACCCGCCTTTTTTTAAAAAACTCTTGCAATGCCGCACGGATTATGTTATAATTACCTTGCGGACGGGGAAGATACCCATAACAAAAAACGAAAACCGCAGAAGCTTATCAGAGCAAGGGGGCGACACCCATAGAAAAAAACGTGATTGTTGTTGACGAGCAGGGAAACGAATATGAAGCGACCTACCCGAAACGGGCAAAAGGTCTTGTAAAAAACGGCAGGGCACGCTTCGTGGGTGAAAATAAAAACAAAATATGCCTTGCGTGTCCTCCGTATAAGTTAATGGAGGATAATGAAATGACAAAGATAAACGAACCCGCAATATCGGAGAAAAAGTCGGAGGATATGCTGTACACGATCGATTATGCGCTCGGACAGCTCGAAAAAGTAAGAAGCGAAGCATCCGCTTTTTTCGCCGAAATGTCAGAAAAGCTTATGGAGATACAATCGGGCGGACCGGGAGATATCGGAGCGCAGTCCAAAGGAATGGCGTTTCAGTCACTGGTTGAAGAACAGGGGAGTTTCTACCGCAAGCTGATCGATTTTTACATCGGAATGATCTCCGATCTGAAAAAAGATACTCCGCGGACATAGTCCGCAGAAAAAACGACACACAAAATATACCCCGTTCTTCCGAACGGGGTATATTTTCTACCGCGATATATTCTGAAAGAAGGTTGAATATGAAAAATAAAACCGTAATTTTCCTGGTTTTATACTACCCGCTTGTCATGCTCGTGTATCTGACCGCACTGAAAGCGACCTCGCCGGTTTTCAACGCACTGCCGGACATCGGACTCGGCGGGCTTATCGTGCTGATCTACGGCGTGGTCTTTGTCGAACTACCCGCAATCACAGCCGTGATGATGCGGTTCAGTCTCTTCAAATGGTATGTTGACCCGATTGCGGCTGCGGAAATGCCACTTTTGCTGTATGTCGGGTTGCTCATAAAGCAGATACAACGCTCCGGAACATTCGGAAGTGCTTTTGTCGGACTTAACCGCACGCTGTGTGATAACCGGGGATGGCTGTATCTTGTCTGCCTGTTTGTTTTCGGACTTGCCCTCTCCTTCTCTGTTGCAAGAAAGAACGGGCAGAACGTCTCATACCGACTGATCTCCGGACGCCCGAAAAAAAGCGGCACCCGAACCGACGACGGCTCCGCACCCGCCTGATAAAGCAGAAAACCGCCTCTCAAGCAACGCTTGAGTAAAAAACACGAAACTCAAGCAGCACTTGCTGGTATTGCCCTCGACTTTGTGATAGAGTGATGACAGTCGGACATGCACCGATACCAAGCGGGTTTTTGAGTGATTGCGGCGAACATCGAGGGGTTCCGGGTTTCCCGAGATTTTCGGTCACGCAAAACGCCGGAATACCGCGTCAGGTGCGGTTCGTGTCCGACTGTCATTACTCTTAATGTACAGCCGACCGGAAAAGGCGGCGGAAAGGAAAAAGAAAAATGTTTGATACAATGTTGATAGGAAAAAAGATCGCGGAACTCAGAAAACGCAAAAATATGACACAGCCCGAGCTTGCCGACGAGATGGGCGTAAGCTTTCAGGCGGTGTCCAACTGGGAGAGAGGAAACTCAATGCCCGATATTTCAAAGCTCTCCGAACTTGCGGAGATACTCGGGACAAGCGTTGACGATCTGCTCGGCAAGAAAAATCCGGTGGTCGAGAAAATCGCCAAGAACGAGGAGCCCGATTTCGGGAACGTAAGCCGCGAGGAGCTGACAGAAGCGGCGGAGATTTCAAAGCCGCATATCGTTGAGGAAATGGCAAAGAAAGTTAACGGCAAGGATATCGTTCTGCTGCTGCCTTTCCTCGGCGAGGAATATATCGCAAAGCTTGCAAACGAGGCATATTCGGAGGGACGCGACATTTCGGTTTATCTTCCCTTTCTTGACGAATCGGACGCAGACGCGCTCTTTTCCCGTGCAATTGCCGACGGACGAGAGAACATCGCAATATTTCTGCCCTTCGCATCCGATAAAAAGCTCGCCGAAGCGGCGGCTGCATACAAAAAAGCGGGAAAGGATGTCATGCCATTTCTTCCGTTTCTGGACGACGAAACGGTGAGAACGCTTGCGTCCGATGCGCTGAAAAGCGGCGGACTCACGGCGGCACTTCCCTATCTTGCCTTTCTGGACAACGGTGACGCCGAATCGATAGCCGAGCGAATACTGCACAAAAAGGCGGATAACGAATAATCACCGTTGAATCCGTCCGAA
>CALBLD010000258.1 GCA_937895775.1 uncultured Clostridia bacterium | reverse complement strand
GCAAAGCCCTCGCCGTCATAATATGTCGGAAACAGCAATGCAAAGTATTCTTTCAGCGTTTCCACGCTTCGATCAAACGGTATCACTCCGCCGTAACGAATGAAATCCGGAAAGGTTTTCCGCAATGCTTCAAACCAATCGGTCTGGTTTTCATCCACCTGACCGTATATATCCAAAGAAAATACAGTACGCCCCAGACTCCGATTCACTTCGGTCACCGTCTTAACGGCATCCCCGATTCCTTTTTCCTTAAGAATACGGGAGAAAGTGCAAAGTTTATACGGCTCCCCCTGCGGATAAACGAGTTCACCTTCGGAAAGCACCGTAAGCTTTTTGCAATTCGGCATAACAAATACGTTTTCAAAACCCTGCGTTTCCAGCGCACCTTTCATGGCAGCTGTTTCCACATAAATTCCGTCGAATCTCTTCAGCGATTTCGCAAGACCCTTTCGCTTTGTCAAAAGCTCTGCAAGCCATCCGCCTATCACCACGTAATGTATTTTACATCCGGTTATCTTGGTTAAGCCTGTCAGAACGGTTGTGAAGACCGGCAATGAGTTCTGCGCCGGAAGCATTACGGCATTTTCACAGGTAACACCGATTTTTATCAGATTGAAAAACAATTTAAAAGGGTGCTTTTTCCATCCGATCGTATCGATCTTTAAAACCCGATCTTCCCCGTAAATTTTGTCCAGCTCGTCCGCAAGTGTGCAGGTTTTCGCTTCCTGTCCTCCGGACTTGCTTTTGCCCGTCGCGAAATAGCCGATCATTCCGATTTTTCGTTTCATATCCTGTTTACCGTAAAATATCAATAAGCTGTTTGTAATAATATTGCCTGTTGTATTTTGACATCTGCACAGCCGCTCTTTTGCCCAGTCTTTGAATTTCCTCCGGGTTATCAAGCAGCATATCCAGCTTTTCGGCAATTTTATCGACCGTATTCCCGTCCCGCCTGACAACAATGCAATTATCTTCGCCCACGTATTCGGGTATTCCCCCGGAGTCGGTTGTTATAAGAGCTTTCCCGCATGCCATTGCCTCCAGAATCGTTATCGGGGCGGGATCGTCCCATATCGAAGGCATTACCATTACATCGGCTGCGGCATAGTATCGGGGAATGTCCGGATAATCGACATATCCCGTGAAAATGACCTTGTCTTTTATATTTTTCATTCTTTCTTTCAGCTGTTCTTCAAACGGACTCACAATACCCGATTTATAAAAATTGGCACCGACAATCACAAGTACCGTGTCATCCCTGTTTATCTTTTCAAAAGCATTGACAAGTTCGTTTATACCTTTATCCGCGCATATCCGCCCGACGAACATCACTATCTTCTTGTCTTCGGGAATATTCAGAATCTGTCTTACCTCTTCTGCCGCAGAACGATCGTGCGGATAAAACATCTCATGATCTATGCAGTTACGCATCACAACGGTTCTGCTTATATCCATTTTCAGTTTCGGGTCGCCGGTTATAGCCTTCGACACATAATCACTGACAGTAATGAGTTTTTTTACATTCCTCATCTGCTTCATGTTACCGTAATAATGTCTCGGAACGGCGTGCATGTGCAGATAGTATTTGCCGTCGTATTTTTTTGCGTTTTTGCGGCTCTTCATTGCCAGAAGAACGGGAACGGAGTTTTCAAATATCACACGGTCAAAATCGTTCTTTTTCAATACTCTCCCGATGAATTTTCCCAAGGTATATATCTGCCACACATAAGCAAGGGACAGCAGTCGTTCCACATGAAATACTTTCTTCAAAATCAGATAGTTGAACCTGTCAAAAAATTTTGCCCATGCGGGTGTTTTTGCCCAGATAAACTCGGTGCTCCGATACTTTTCCGACTCTTCGACAGCCTTTTCGTCGAACAACGAAATACAGTACAGATCTATCTTTTTTTCGATTTCGTTTTGCCGGATTATTTCTTCGATCAGATTCGGCACCGCGCCCCCTTTAACGGCGGGAACGGGCAACTTGCTTGATCCGACGATTAAAACCTTCATACCCGATCCTCCCTGCCCGGCTTTATCTTTTTTTCGTATTTCTTCTTTTTAAGAAGCCCCCAGAACATATTCCCGCAGGCAAAATACAGTGCGGCTATCGGGGATCTTTCGTCGCAGTAACGGAACAGATCGTAATGACTTTTCAGCTTTTTGCTCAGTTTATCGTGCGAAATCGACCTCTTGCGGATCCTGTACTTCGCCAGATTTTCGGGAAGAAGGTAGCAATCTGCCTTTTTACAGAGCTTTAAAAGAATCGCATAGTCGTTGTTTTTCTTTATGTCTTTGATCTGTATCAGACCGAACTTCTTTGCATTGTACATGAATGTCAGACAGCCGGGATACCCGTAATTATACATTTTCCTTCGCGTGACCCGCTCCGGTCCCGAAACATAAATACCGAGCGGCTTTGACTGCTCGTCGATCTTCATATACTCGTGATAAGAAAAAACATAGCCGTTTTTCTTCATGAAAGCGATCTGTCTTTCCAGCTTTTCGGGTTCCCACAGATCGTCGGAATCGAGAAAAGCAATCCATTCTCCCCTCGCCTCTCTGAGTGCTCTGTTGCGGGTAAGCGCAGCTCCGCTGTTTTTTTCGTTTTTGAAGTAGCGGATACGACTGTCATGAAACGATGCCACAACCTCGTCGGTGTTATCGGTCGAACAATCATCCACGATAATAAGTTCCCAATCGGTATATGTCTGGGCTATGACCGATCGTATCGATTCGGCAATAAAATCCGCCGTGTTCCATGACGGCATAATAACCGACACAAGATTATCTGTCATATGTTACCTCATCTTTCCCGGCGACCCCGCTTCCGTACTCTTTTCCGCAAACCGCAAGCACAGTCATAAACATGATCCTTATATCTCTCATAATGCCGAAGTTGCGGACAGCTTCGAGATTATATTGCATTTTTGCAGGCAGAATCTTCTCCGTGTACACCTTATCGGTGTCCTCGGCGGCATCGAGCAGCTTTGCCTCATCTTTGTAAAGAACACTCGCGAGGCTCGTTATTCCCGCAGGAAGGAGCAGTGTTGCCATCATCTCGGGCGTATACCGCTCGGTATACCTCGGCACCTCCGGTCTCGTACCGACGAAAGTCATGTCACCCGTCAGCACGTTGATAAGCTGTGCGATCTCGTCAAGACGGAAACGACGTATAAATCTGCCGACCCGGGTTATGCGCGTATCCTCCCGCACCGTTACAAGCGAACCCTTGTCGGCATCGCTTACCATCGAGCGGAATTTGAATATACGGAACTTCCGGTTATACTGCGTTACTCTCACCTGTCGGTAAAATACCGTGCCCTTGCTGTCGAACTTTATTGCAACCGCAAGAATCAGAAACAGCGGGGAGAGGAGAATCAGCAGAAGCAGTGACAGCAGAATATCGGACACTCTTTTGAAAAAAAGTCCGATCCGTTTCTTTGCGAGAATGTCATAATACTCCCGTACCTCATCAGTCCGCATTTCGGGCGGGAGTTTTTCCCACTTTTCAAGCAACATCAGAGATACCTCTTGACGATGTCGATATAATTTTCTATAACATAATCCACCATTTCGTCTGTCAGGCAGGTATGCAGCGGCAAAGTAATTTCGTTAGCAAAATATGCATATGCATTCGGATAATCCACGATATCAAATCCGAGCTTCTTATACGCCGTATGCATGGGCAGGGGCTTATAGTGTACGTTGCAGGCGATATCCCGCTCTGCCATTCCGATAATTATTTCGTTCCGCATATCGGGTGTGATACCGGGAATGCGGGTTATGTACAGATGTCCCGACGACTCGTGTCCGCTGCTGTAATGATCGAGAGTTTTTATACCGAGCGGTCGGAAAGCGCGGTCATATCTGCCGATAATCTCTTTTCTTCGCGCGAGCATTGCCGGATAGCGTTTGAGCTGACTCAGTCCGATCGCGGCAACCACATCGGTCATGTTGCATTTGTACCATGTGCCGACTATGTCGTATTCCCATGCTCCCGGCTTTGTTTTGGCGAGAGCGTCCTTCGACTGTCCGTGAAGGCTGAAAAGCTGAAGTTTGCGGTAAATGTCGTCGTTGTCAATTCCGGGGATAGTGCGCCATGTCAGTGCGCCGCCCTCGGCTGTTGTAAGATTCTTGACGGCGTGAAAACTGAAACTCGAAAAATCGGCGATGCCTCCGACAGCCACGCCGTGCCGACTCGCCCCGAAGGCATGCGCGGTATCGGCACAGACGGCAATCCTTCCGATTGCTTTCTGTATATCGTTTGACGGTCTGAACAGATTTTTTCTTCGCCCGACGATATCAAAAATGCGGTCATAATCGCAGGGTACACCGCCGAGATCGACCGGAATTACAGCCTTTGTTCTGTCGGTAATCGCAGCCTCCATTGCGTTATAGTCCATTTCGGGACTGTCCTTCTGCGAATCGATCATAACGATCTTCGCCCCGACATGATCGATAACCGATGCGGATGCCGTATATGTATAAGCCGGAACTATGATTTCGTCGCCCTCTCCGATCCCGAGCAAGCGCAATGCCATTTCGGCGCAGGCCGTCTGCGAATTCAGACAGACACATTTTTCGGTACCGATCCATTCGGTTATTTCCTTTTCAAACCGCTTTGTTCTCGGTCCCGTGGTGATCCAGCCGGAGCGGAGTGCTTCGGCAACCTCATTTATTTCAAGCTCGGATATATCCGGAGGCGAAAACGTAATTTTCAAAATAAAACCTCTTCATTACCGCAAAATCAAAAACGTCGGAAATCTCCGCATATCCGCAAAGGTTCTTTGTTTTACTCAAAATGCAGAAATCCGGGTGTCCGACGTCAGAGTGACAAATGTTTACAAGAGATATAATACTATGAAAATCAGTTTTTGTCAATAGCGCAAGATATACAGAAATACGCCGACACATTCTGCTTTTTTATTTTTTTCGACCGTTTATCTTTGCATTAAGGAGATATCGGCGAGCAGGTACCTGCTTTTTCTGCGTTTGTTTGAAAAAACGGTCTGCCTCTCTCCGAAAGCGGGAATTTATCAAATTATACTACATTGACTCTGCCTATGGTTTAATGTATAATAAGGTCACAGGCTCCGGAGCTTGATTTCTTGAACTTTGAGAGGTAAATATCATGAACGAACACAGTTTTGAGGAAAGGCTGATCACTCTGCGTCGGGCAAAAGGCGTAACGCAGGATGAGCTTGCAAAACACCTGTCGCTTTCGGGCAAAACGGTCTCCAAATGGGAAACGGGAGCTTCAATGCCGGATCTGCCGACGCTTGTTAAGCTATCCGTATATTTCGGCATCACGACCGATGCTCTGCTCGGTCTTTCGGACGAAAAAAGCAACGACACAAGAGGGAACGTCGCCTCGTTTTTTGACGGGCTTGACCGCAGGAAATCGATTCTTAAAGCATTTGAAGCCGAGTGCGCGATCATCCCGGCGATCTACGGCAAATTTGCCTGTGCATCCGACTCATCGGACGGATGCGATTACTGCTTTCCGTCGGAAAGGGCGCATCATTACCGTTCGGTCATATCGGCAGACGATCTTTTCAAATTCACCGCAAGCTCCGATGACATAAATCTTTCGGTCACACTGCTCCCGAACAGGCACGGCTTTTCATGGTTGAATGACCCGGAAAAGCAAAAACAGATCGCACGTTTTTTCCGCTTTCTGTCGGACGCCGACGCACTTGCGGTCATTTATTTCATTCATTCGGTCGGCTGTTCGGACAGTTTTACCGCCGATTACGTATCAGGCGGTACCGGTCTGTCCGAAGAGCGCGTCAACGAAATTCTGAATGAGTTCTGCGACATCGGGGAGTGCAGAAGTTTTACCGCACATCTTTCCGAGGGCGACACCCTCATATACGAATGTTCGGGAGACGGCATCATACTCTCGGCGATCTCGCTTGCCTTCGAAAGAATGTGCGGCAGTCGGCTCTATTCTTACAACTGCAACAACGGATGCAGAATGATCGGAGGAAAATAACATGGGTTTATCCGAAAACATAAAAAAATACCGTCTTGAAAAAAATCTGACGCAGGGACAGCTTGCCGCAAAGCTCGGCGTCTCGGTACAGGCGGTATCAAAATGGGAGACAAGCGAAACTTATCCGGACGGCGCACTTCTTGTCCCGCTCGCAAACGAACTCTGTCTGTCGCTTGACGGACTGTTCGGCAACGAATCTGTCACAATGTCGGATATTTCGCGCAGAATCATAACGCTTATACGTGAGACCGAGCCCGACGACAGATTCCGCGCGGTACGCGATCTGTGCTGGCAGATCGAGCGCGGTCTGTTCGACTGTCGCATGGAGACCGACAAAAGATACGATCCGCACGAAATCGAAAATCTGTACCGCTCCTCCTATATTTTACAGGACGGCGGGTTTACAATGGTCTCAAACGGTCGTGAACCTTTTTTTGCCGCATTCGAAGAACCGAAAGGCGGATTCGGATATTTTCTTGACGACAAAGAGGCTCTGCACGACATCTTTACCGCTCTATCCGACCCGGACACGATGAGTGCGATCGTCGGACTTTACCGCAAGCCCGAAAACTACATCTTTGAAGGTGCAACTCTTGCAGAAGACTGCGGCATCTGCGAGAGTCGGATCGACGGTGTACTCGCAGATCTGACGCTTCTCCGTGTAATATACAAGGAAGAACTTGTCATCAACAATCAAAAAAGAGACATTTTTCATTCATGTCCCGGTCACTGTCTGATCGCACTCTTTCTTATTGCGAAGGAGATCGGATACAGAGGCGGGTACACTCTGCAATCGCATTTCAGAAGCAGTCCGCTCCTGCGATAATATGTTCGGAAAAGCTTGATCCCACCATTGACTTTTTTCTGCGGCGTGCTATAATGATGTATATACAACGATGTATGTACATCATTATTTTTTCGGAGGAATTATGGACATTACCGAACGGAAAATCACAAAGATTGCGCGGGAGGCGGAAAAGCTTGTACTCTGCTCTCTGCGCGAGGACGGAGTCGGCACGGCAGAGATCGATCTGATCCACGCCCTGCGCCACAATCCGGGCTGTACACAGGCAAAACTTGCCGAAATCCTGCATGCGGACAAGGCGGCAATTGCGCGGAGAACGAAGAATCTTGAGGCGAAGGGCTTTCTCGTACGGAAGGATGCCCCCGACGACAGGCGCAGTCAGCTTATCTTCCCCACCGAGCGGGCGGCAAAGCTGAAATCATCCAAAGCCGAAATCGAATCCTCATTTTATGAATATCTGACGGGTACGCTCACGCATGAAGAGGCAGAAACATTTGCCCGGCTTCTTGACAGACTGTATACGGCTTCAAAAGCCGAAAGCCGTGCCGGCTTCCCTCACTTTATCGGGAACACGGAGGGATCGGAAAATGACTGAAAAAGGCAGAAAAGCCTTTGCCCCGGACAAAGTAATGTCCTATTTTGCCGCCGAATGGCTGTCGCTTACATTTGTTACGATCTCCGGTCTGATATACAACATCGGACTTCTCGCATCTCCGTGGTTCGAGGGTCAGCTTGCAAACCGACTTGCCGACATTCTCGGCGGCAATGCGACAGCCGCGTCCATGGCGACGCCGGTTGCGCTGTATATTATCGTCACAGCCGCCGTACAGGCGGCACGGTTTGTCAAGCGTTTTTACGTCCGCAGATTCGCAAACAACATAAACCGCCGCATGAAGGGCATCCTTTACGCAAATCTGATACGTTCAACCCGTGCCGCACTTGAAAAAGAAGGTGCGGGAGAGCTTATGACAAAAGCGATATCCGACGTTGACGACTGCGTTGAAGGAATGAGAAAATTCACAACCGAGGTTTTCGACACCGGAATCGCACTGCTCGGCTACGCCGTTATGCTTTTCGTTTACGATTGGCGTCTGGCACTGCTCAGTCTGATATTCACGCCGGTATCCTACCTGTGTGCGGCACGCATGAAAAAGCCGGTACAGCGTGCGGGCGCGGCATACAAAAAAGCGGCGGGCGCGCTCAGCGGAGCAACGCTTGACCGTGCGGAAAATGCCGTAACCTACCGCATATACGGTTGTGAAGAAACAAGGGCAAAACGCTATGAAGAAGTGCTTGATAACTACGAAAATGCCGCTGTGCGAAGCAGCGTCCTGCAATCGGCACTTCCGCCGCTATACCTTGCGCTGTCGGGCGCGGGGACACTGTTTATCCTGTGGTTCGGTGCAAAAAACGTACTAGGCACCGGTTGGAGCGCATGGGACATAGCGGCGTTCACAACCTTCATTTCATGCTTTACCAGGCTGACGGTCAAATCCTCCAAGGTTGCGAAGCTGTTCAACTCGGTACAGAAAGCCGAGGTCTCATGGAAAAGAATCAGACCGCTGATGAAGTCGCCCGAGCCGACAAAGACACTTGAAACACCCCGACCCGACGATGTTGTCATCGAAAATCTTTCGTTTACCTACGGCTGGGAACCGATATTCTCGGGTCTCTCGCTGACCGCCCGTCCGGGTGACATCATCGGAGTTACGGGT
>CALBLD010000257.1 GCA_937895775.1 uncultured Clostridia bacterium | reverse complement strand
GGATATGACATGATAATCACGATCGGACCGCTTATCATGATGAAATTCGTTGTGGCGACCGCAAAACCCTTCGGAGTTCCGGTAACGGTATCGATGAACCCGATAATGATCGACGGAACCGGAATGTGCGGCGGATGCCGCCTGTCCCTCAACTGCGACGGCAAGAAGATAATGAAGTTCGCATGCGTTGACGGTCCCGATTTTGACGGATATGAGGTCAATTTTGACGAGGCGATGTCGCGCGGCAGAATGTATGCCGAGTTTGAACACAAGGAATATGAAAAGACCTGCAATCTTTTCAAAAATGTCTGATCGGAAGGTGAAATGAAATGGCTTTGAATCCGAAAAAACATGAAATGCCCACACAGGACCCGAAGGTCAGGGCACATAATTTCGATGAAGTTGCGCTCGGATATACCGCCGAGATCGCAGTTGACGAGGCAAAGAGATGCCTTAACTGCAAGAACAAGCCCTGCGTGGGAGGCTGCCCGGTAAATATCGATATCCCGGGATTCATAGGTTTTGTGAAGACAGGCGATTTTGACGGTGCGTACCGCGTTATAGCAAAATCCTCCTCGCTTCCCGCAGTCTGCGGACGTGTCTGCCCGCAGGAGTCACAGTGCGAGAGCAAATGTACTCTCGGCGTGAAGTTCGAGCCTGTCGGAATCGGCAGACTTGAAAGATTTGTTGCCGACTATCACAATGCACACGACAGCGGAGAAGCCGAAGTTCCGGCTTCGAACGGACACAGAGTCGCGGTTGTCGGCTCCGGACCTTCCGGACTGACCTGTGCGGGCGATCTTGCCAAGAAGGGCTACAAGGTTACCGTCTTTGAGGCACTGCATACCGCAGGCGGCGTGCTTGTGTACGGTATACCCGAATTCAGACTTCCGAAATCGATCGTCAGAAAAGAAGTTGAGGGACTTAAGGCTCTCGGAGTCGATGTCGAAACAAATGTCGTCATCGGCAAGACTCTCACTGTTGACGAGCTGTTCGAGGACGGCTTTGAGGCTGTGTTTATCGGATCGGGAGCAGGTCTTCCCAAATTCATGGGAATAGACGGTGAGGATCTGAAGGGTGTTTATTCGGCAAACGAATTTCTTACGAGAAGCAATCTGATGAAGGCGTACCGCGATGATTCGGCAACCCCGATCATGAAGGGCGGAAAGGCTGTTGTTGTCGGCGGAGGAAATGTCGCAATGGACGCCGCACGTACCGCTCTGCGTCTCGGAGCCGATGTGAGCATCGTTTACCGCCGCTCAATGGAGGAGCTTCCGGCAAGACGTGAGGAGGTTGAGCATGCAATGGAGGAGGGAATCGACTTCAAGCTGCTCACAAATCCCACAAAGATTATAGGATACAACAATCCCGACAATCCCCGCGATCCGAAGAACGGATTTGTGACGGCTGTCGAGTGCATAAAGATGGAACTCGGCGCTCCGGACGAAAAGGGTCGCCGCCGCCCGGTGGAAATCCCGGGAAGCGAATTTACGATCGAGGCTGACTGTGTGATAATGGCACTCGGTACATCGCCGAACCCGCTTATCAAGAACACCACAGAGGGTCTTGAAACCCAGAAGTGGGGCGGCATAATCGTAAACGAGGACACAGGACTTACATCGCGCGAGGGCGTGTATGCGGGCGGAGATGCCGTTACCGGTGCCGCAACCGTTATACTTGCCATGGGTGCGGGAAAGACTGCCGCAAAGGCAATTGACGAATATCTTTCGTCAAAGAGCTGATTTTTTGCCGGAGAAACCGACAAATGAAGCTCGGCATAAACACTTCACAAAGCGTCGGCAGGATAAAGCCGATGAACGGGGTAAACAACGGACCGTTTTATACGTCAAACAAGACGATGAACGCCACGAATCTGCCTGAATTCAGGCAGGCGAACATACCGTATGTGCGCACTCACGATTCGTCGATGGACTATAATTACGGCGGCGAACACACGGTCGATGTTTCGGCTGTCTTCCCCGATTTCGGTGCCGATCCTTATGATGAGGCATCCTATGATTTCACACTGACCGACGGGTACATAGAAAACACCGTGAAGGCAGGCTCACGGATCTTTTATCGGCTCGGAAATAAGATCGAGCATTGGTCGAAGCATTACGGGGTCATGCCTCCCGCCGATCCCGAAAAGTGGGCGGTCGTCTGCGAGCATATAATACGCCACCTGAACGAGGGTTGGGCGGACGGTCATCGCTTCGGCATAGAGTATTTCGAAATATGGAACGAACCCGATCTGTATCCGAAATGCTGGCTCGGAACTCCGGAGGAATATTACAGGCTTTACGAGGTCACGTCGAAACACCTGAAAGACCGGTTTCCGGATATAAAGATAGGCGGTCCCGCAGTCTGCGATTTCAACGAGGCATGGCTCCGCCCCTTCTTCGGAATGATCCGAGACAAAAAGCTGCCGTTCGACTTCTATACGTGGCACAGATACACGTCGGATGTCGCAACCGTCGTGTCAAGGGCGAAAAAGCACAGGGAACTGCTTGACGAGTTCGGCTTTTACAATGTCGAGAGTATACTTGACGAATGGAACTATGCGATAAGCTTCAGCGGCGAAGAACTTGTGCGGACGCTGAAAACGATAAGGGGCGTGAAGGGCGCGGCGTTTGCCGCGGCGGTCATGTGCGCATGTCAGCACGAGCCGGTGGACATGCTCCTTTATTACGATGCGAGAACGAACTGTCCGATGAACGGACTTTTCTCGATCTATGATTATTCGACGCTCAAGAGCTACCATGTTTTCAGGGCGTGGGGCGAGATGCTTGCGCTGGGAAACGAGTGCGCGACCGTATGCGATGTCCCCGGCATTTACGCCGCGTCTGCGGCAGTCGGCGGAGAGAGCATCACGATGATCGCATATTATACAAACGACGACGATGCCGTAAAGCAGACCTTTACCGCAGAGCTGTCGGACGACAGGATGAGGACGGTCTTTCTGCTTGACGGAGACCATGATCTGACCCCTGTCGAAAGGATTGCCCCCTTTGAGGGAAGGTTCAGTATCACAATGATGCCGAATACGGTAGTTGTGCTGAAATAAATCAAGCCGAATATATGCCGCGGGCAAAGCACGCGGCATATACAAAAGCTTTGAATCGATACACTTGTTATCGATACATTATATACAAAAAGACTAAAAAAAACAGGAAACGGACGGTATTTTTATGAACAAGATATCCATTATCGGAACGGGGAGCGTCGGCTCCACAATCGCTTACTCGCTTGCTATCCTCGGGATGGCATCCGAGATCGTAATGATCGACATCAACCATGAAAAAGCACTCGGCGAAGCACTTGACATCAGGCAGGGTACACCCTTCTGTGCGCCCTGCTCGATATATGCGGGCGACTATCCGGATGCGGCAGGCTCGGGGATAGTCATACTCACCTCGGGCGTGGCAAGAAAAGCCGGTCAGTCGAGGCTGGAGCTTGCACAGATAAACGTGGATATCACAAAGTCGATAATCCCGGAGATAACACGTTATGCGCCCGATGCGGTATATGTCATAGTTTCAAATCCGGTTGACGTGCTTACATACACATTCCACAAGCTGTCCGGACTTCCGGAAAGCAATATAATAGGCTCGGGTACGATACTTGACACCGCAAGACTGCGCGCAAGACTTTCCGAGTACTGCCACATAAGCCAGAGCAACGTGCATGCGTATGTCTTCGGCGAACACGGCGATTCGTCGTTTATTCCGTGGTCGGTCGCAAACATCTCCAACGTCCCGATCACACAGTGCCACAAGATTTTCGGCGAGGACAGCGAGTTCACATGTCCCGAGCTTGATCTTACCGAGATTGAAGATTACGTCAGAAAGTCGGGCGGACGCGTTATCGCACGCAAGGGAGCTACGTTCTATGCCGTTTCCATGTCGGTCTGCCACATCTGCAAATGCATACTCAGCGGTATCGACACGACAATGACCGTTTCGACCATGATGCACGGCGAATACGGAATAGAGGATGTCTGCCTGAGTACGCTGAACGTGGTCGGCAGAAAGGGTGCCTGCGGAAAGGTCAATATCAAGCTGACCGACGATGAAATCGCAAAACTGCGTCACAGTGCCGATACGCTGAAGGACGTAATAAACAGCATAAAGATCTGATTTGAAAGAGGATAGATATGGAATACCGTACAGAACATGATTCTATGGGCGAGATGAAGGTCAGAGCCGACAGGCTCTGGGGAGCGCAGACTCAGAGAAGCCTTGAGAATTTCAGAATAGGCGTGGATATAGAAACGATGCCGCGCGAGATCACACATGCGTTCGGAATACTGAAAAAGGCGGCGGCACTTGCCAATGCCGAACTTCGTCCGGACAAAATGACAAAGGAAAAATTGGATGCGATCTGCACAGCCTGCGACGAGGTCGCAAGCGGCAGTCTTGACGATCATTTCCCGCTTGTCGTATGGCAGACAGGTTCGGGTACGCAGTCGAACATGAATGCAAACGAGGTCATAGCGAACCGCGCAAATCAGATCGCAGGCAAAAAACTCTGCCATCCGAACGACGATATAAACATGAGCCAGTCGTCGAACGACACATTCCCGACCGCAATGCATATCTGCGCGATACTTGCGATCGAGGACAAGCTGATCCCGGCGATCGAAGGACTTGTCGAAACCTTCAGACGTCTTGAGAAGGAAAACGAGGGTATTGTCAAATCGGGACGCACACATCTCCAGGATGCGACTCCGATCGCGTTCAGCCAGGAGATATCCGGCTGGCGTTCGAGTCTTGAACGCGACATCGAACTTCTGAAACTTTCGTCGGCTCCGCTCTGCACGCTTGCACTCGGCGGAACGGCTGTCGGAACGGGGCTGAATGCACCGAAGGGATTTGCGGAGCTTGTCGCAAAAAAGGCGGCGATGCTCACCGGAAAGCCGTTTGTCACCGGCGAGAACAAATTCCACTGCCTGACATCGAAGGACGAGCTTGTGTTTGCGCACGGCGCGATCAAGGCGACCGCCTGCGATATGATGAAGATAGCGAACGATGTACGCTGGCTTGCGTCCGGTCCGCGTGACGGTCTCGGAGAGATACACATCCCCGAAAACGAGCCGGGTTCGTCGATAATGCCCGGAAAGGTCAACCCGACACAGTGCGAGGCGGTCACGATGGTCGCCGTTCAGGTTATGGGCAACGACGTTGCGGTCGGAGTTGCCGCATCTCAGGGCAATTTCGAGCTGAACGTATTCATGCCGGTCGCCATATACAATTTCCTTCAGTCGGCGCGTCTGCTTGCCGAGGCGATCGTTTCGTTCAACAAAAACTGTGCGTCGGGCATTACCGCAAACAGGGAGAAGATGAATCACAATCTGCATAACTCTCTGATGCTCGTTACCGCACTCAATCCGTATATCGGCTACGAAAACGCCGCAAAAACGGCAAAAAAGGCTTATAAAGACAACATTTCACTGAAAGAGGCGTGCGTGGAGCTCGGATTCCTGACTGCCGAAAAATTCGACGAAGTGTTCCATCCCGAGCAGATGATCTGATCGGGACAGAAAGGTGGTCTGATTTACATATGAAGGTCAGTTATTTTCCCGGCTGTACCCTGCGCACGAAGGCTGTCGAGCTTGACCGCTACGCAAGAGCCTCCGCAAAAGCACTCGGGGTCGAGCTTTGCGAGGTTGACGACTGGCAGTGCTGCGGCGGCGTGTTTGTTTCGGCGAAAGACGAGATCGCGTCGAAGCTGTCGTCGGTACGCGCACTTGTCTGCGCGAGAGACAGAGGTACGCCGCTTGTATCGGTATGCTCGGCATGTCACAATGTCATAAAGCAGACCGAGCATGCCGTAAGTACCGACGTCACCTTTGCCGAGCGCGTCAATAATTACATGGCGCAGGACAGGGAGCCGAAGGCACCCTATTACGGCGGGGTAAAGGTAATACATTATCTTGAATTGCTGCGCGATATCATAGGCTTTGACAAAATAAAAGCGGCTGTGAAAAATCCGCTTACCGGCAAAAGGATTGCGGCATATTACGGATGCATGCTTCTGCGTCCCGGCAAGGTTATGGAGCTTGACGACGTTGAAAATCCGAAGGTGATGGAGCAACTTATAACCGCGCTCGGCGGCGAACCGGTTGTTTATCCGATGAGAAACGAATGTTGCGGCGGATACACCCTGCTTGAGGACAGGCAGGCGGCACTCAGCCGTGCTGCCGAAATCGGAGAGAGCGCGGCGGGACACGGTGCGGACATGATAGTGACCGCATGCCCGCTCTGCAAATACAATCTTGAAAAGAGCGGCGGAGAACTGCCGACCGTATATTTCACCGAGCTTCTTGCAGAAACACTCGGGGTAAAGGAGGAAGCAGATGCAGACAAGAGATAAAGAACTTGCAAAGGAACAGATAGTGCGTATGAGCGGTGTCGATGTGCGCAAATGCATGCGCTGCGGCAAATGCTCGGGTACCTGCCCGTCCTACGACGAAATGGAATATCATCCGCACCAATTTGTATATATGGTGGAAAACGGCGATATCGAAACGCTTATGAAGTCGGAATCGGCATACAAATGCCTCTCCTGCTTTGCCTGCGTGGACCGCTGCCCCAGAGGGGTCGAACCTGCGAAGATCATAGAGGCACTGCGTCTTCTGGTTATCCGCAAAAAGGACGGCAATCACATGACTGCCGACGATATCCCCGCACTTGTCGATGACGATCTGCCCCAGCAGGCGATAGTCAGCGCGCTTCGCAAATATTCAAAGTAATTACAAAAGAAAGGACGGAGGAGTTTTTGCGCTTTACGCGCAACAGCTCCGGATGAGATATGCAAAGAATCGGAGTATTTGTCTGCCACTGCGGAACAAACATCGCCGGCACGGTTGACGTTGCGGCTGTCGCGGCGGCACTCGGTAAAGAGCCGGGCGTCGTTTTCTCCGCCGACTATCAGTATATGTGTTCGCAGGCGGGACAGGATCTGATAAAGGATGCGGTGAAGGAGCATCGGCTTACCGGAATAGTCGTCTGTTCCTGCTCGCCCCGCATGCACGAGGCAACCTTCAGAAAAACGGCTGCGGCGGCGGGAATCAACCCCTACATGGTCGAAATCGCAAACATACGCGAGCAGTGTTCGTGGGTACATAAAGACAAACAGACCGGAACCGAAAAAGCGATCATACTCGGCAGAGCGGCGATCGCAAAGGTTTGTCTGAACTCGCCGCTCACCCCCGGTGAAAGTCCGGTGACAAAGAGAGCGCTTGTGATCGGCGGCGGCATCGCGGGTATACAGACCGCGCTTGACATTGCCGATGCGGGATTCCCGGTCGATATCGTCGAAACAAAGCCGACGATCGGCGGCAAAATGGCACAGCTTGACAAGACATTCCCGACGCTTGACTGCGCGGCATGCATACTGACGCCGAAAATGGTCGATTGTGCGCAGAATGAGAACATCCGTATATTTTCCTATTCGGAGGTGACCGGCGTCAAAGGCTTTGTCGGAAATTTCGATGTCACCATAAAGCGCAAGGCGAGATACGTAAAAGAGGACGTCTGCACCGGATGCGGAGCATGTACCGAAAAGTGTCCGCAGAGGAAGGTGCCGAACGAATTCAATCTCGGCATGGACAACCGCCGCGCAATCTACATTCCGTTTGCACAGGCGGTTCCGAAGGTCGCAACCATCGACCCGAACTACTGTACGATGCTCAAAACGGGCAAGTGCGGTGTCTGCTCCAAGGTATGTACGGCAGGCGCGATCGATTACAAGGCGAAGGATGAGTATATAGAGGAAAAGTACGGCGCGATCGTGGTTGCGACCGGCTTCAATCCGATTTCGATGGAGAAGTTCGACGAATTTGCCTACTCGCAGTCGAAGGATGTAATTACTTCGCTGGAGCTTGAGCGTCTGATGAACGCCGCAGGTCCGACAGGCGGAACACTGCTCCGTCCGTCCGACGGAACACATCCGCACACGATAGTTTTCGTCCAGTGCGTCGGTTCAAGATGTGCGGCATGCTCGGACAAGGGCAAGGAATACTGCTCCAAGATATGCTGTATGTATACCGCAAAGCACGCAATGCTTATCCGTGACAAATATCCGGACACCGAGGTGTATGTGTTCTATATCGACGTGCGCACACCCGGCAAGAATTTCGATGAATTTTACCGCCGTGCCGTCGAGGAATACGGCGTGCATTACATAAAGGGCATGGTCGGCAAGGTCTGCCCGGAGGGCGGAAAACTCAAGGTAAGAGCGTCCGATCTTATTTACGGCAAACAGCTTCACATCGATGCCGATATGGTGGTGCTTGCCGCCGCGATCGAGCCGGACAAATCGGCAAGAGGACTTGCAACCATGCTCACCGCAAGTATGGATACCAACGATTTCTTCACCGAGGCTCACCCCAAACTGCGTCCGGTCGAAAGCCCGACAGCCGGAGTATTCCTTTCGGGAACCTGTCAGGGACCGAAGGACATCCCCGAGACGGTTGCGCAGGCTGGAGCCGCCGCGTCGAAGGTCATCGGTCTGCTCTGCAAGAACAAGCTGACCGGAAATCCCTGCGTCGCACATTCGGACGAGCTGATGTGCAACGGCTGTTCGACCTGCGAAAAGGTCTGCCCGTACGGCGCGATATCCTATATTGACAAAGAATTCAGAATGCCCGACAGAACGACGAGAGTCCGCAGAGTTGCGGTCGTGAACGAGGCTGTATGCCAGGGATGCGGTGCCTGCACGGTTGCCTGCATGTCGGGAGCAATGGATCTGCGCGGGTTCACCGTTAAACAGATCATGGCGGAGGTGGATGCAATATGCAGATGAACGAAGAGTATAAACCGCTGATAGTTGCCTTTTGCTGCAACTGGTGTTCGTATGCGGGAGCCGATCTGGCGGGCAACAACAGACTGAACTATCCCGCCGACGTCAAGATAATCCGTGTGCCCTGCTCGTGCAGAGTAAATCCCACTTTTGTACTCCGTGCCTTTGAGAGAGGAGCGGACGGCGTGATAATCTGCGGCTGTCACCCCGGCGACTGCCATTATACCACCGGCAACTACTATACGAGACGCCGTATGAAACTGCTTTTCTCGATGCTCGATTATCTCGGCATCGAAAGGGAGCGTACCCGCGTTGAATGGGTCAGTGCGGCGGAGGGTGCAAAATTTGCCGCAACCATGAACGATTTTGTACAGAAGGTCGCCGCCCTCGGCGAAAACAAGAGACTGGAGGATCTGAGATGCAAGAAATGATCGGAAATACGCTTGTTTCAAGAGCGGCGGAACTGCTTGACGAGGGAAAGATCGGACGCGTACTCGGCTGGCGCAGAGGCGAATTCGGCTATGACGTGACCCCTGCGGTCTTTCACAGCAGAGAAGAGCTTGAAAAGGATTTTGTTTTCGGCGATTTCTGCGGCGCAAATCTTTCCAAATATCTCGTTAAAGAGATGAACAAATCAAATGACAAAATAGGAATATTCCTGAAACCCTGCGACTGTTACAGCTTCAATCAGCTGCTT
>CALBLD010000256.1 GCA_937895775.1 uncultured Clostridia bacterium | reverse complement strand
CTAAAATTCAGTCAGAATCGAAAGGTACGGGAGGATAATATGAGAGAGAAAATACTTTTTGACGACGGCTGGCTTTTCCACAGAGGGGAGCTGGGGCCGCACACATGGAGATCGAAGGGACCGACCTATATGCAGTCAAAGACCGAGCGCAGACGCGTCGGACCCGCATCCCGCTATTACAACGATGCCCCCGATGATTACGGCTGGGATCACGAGCTTTCGGTTGACGGCTGGGAGAAGGTCAGCCTGCCGCACGACTATATAATATCGGGCGAGGTCAGCAAAGAAAACAACTGCTCGAACGGATTTTTCGAATATACAAACGGCTGGTACCGTAAGCATTTCACCCTGGGCGACGGCGACAGGGACAGGCAGCTTGTCCTTTATTTCGAGGGGGTGGCAACCGGCGCAACCGTCTATCTCAACGGATGCCTTTTAAGGCACAATTTCTGCGCGTACACCCCGTTTACGGTCGATATAACCGATTTTGTCATTTTCGGAAAGGACAACGTCCTTGCGGTATACGTCACGACCGACGAGCACGAGGGCTGGTGGTACGAGGGCGGCGGAATCAACCGCCATGTATATCTGATAAAGACAAATACACTTCATGCGGATACATACGGTCTGTATGTCGCGCCGTCGAAAAGGGAAGACGGAAGCTGGGAGCTTCCGACAGAGCTTGAAATAAAGAATGACCGCGTGAGTGCCGCCGAAGTAAGCGCAGTCGTGGAGTTTGCCGATCGGAGCGGGGCTGTCACAAAGATCGACGGACAAATTACCGCAGGGCCGAAATCTTCTGTGAAACTAAAGCTTTGCGCAGATATAAAAGCCCCGCATCTCTGGGATATCGACGATCCGTATCTCTATACCGCGACGGCAACCATTTACGAAAACGGGGCGGCAATCGACAGCTGCAAAACAAACTTCGGCTTCCGCACCTTTACGGGCGACGGCAACGGCTTCTATCTCAACGGAAGAAAAATATTCATAAACGGAGTCTGCGCACATCAGGATTTCGGACTCACCGGCAGGGCGGTCGCCGACAGTATCTGCCGCTATAAGGTGAAGCTGATAAAGGAAATGGGAGCTAACGGCTACCGTTGCAGTCATTATCCGCACAACGAAGCGACAATGGACGCTCTTGACGAGGCAGGTATACTTGTCATGGACGAAACGCGGCACTTTGAATCGTCGGTTGAGGGTCTTGAACAGCTTGAAACGCTTATAAAGCGTGACCGCAATCACCCGTCGGTCGTGCTGTGGTCGATCGGTAACGAGGAAATGAAGTTCCTCTCGGACGACGGCAGACGTATCGCGCAGACGATGATCGCAAAGGTGATGGCGCTCGACAACACCCGCATGATAATGGCGGCTGTTTCAAACGAGCCGCCGAAATCGACGGTCAACGGTTTGCTTGACGCGATCGGTATGAATTACAACCACCAAAGCTACGAGGAGACTCACGCGCTCTTCCCCGACAAGCCGATCTTTTCATCCGAGTGCTGTGCGACGGGCACAACAAGAGGATGGTATTATCCGGACGACAGCTCAAAGGGATATATAAACGCGCTCGATCACAATACCGATTCGTGGTTCAGATCGCGCACCGAAACATGGAAGTTTCTGCACAGTCTGCCCTATGTCGCGGGCGGATTCCAGTGGATTGCGTTTGAGCATCGCGGAGAGGCGGTCTGGCCGAGACTTTGCTCGCAATCGGGCGCAATCGACCTGTTCCTGCAGAAAAAGGATGCGTTTTATCAGAATCAGTCACTTTTCAT
>CALBLD010000255.1 GCA_937895775.1 uncultured Clostridia bacterium | reverse complement strand
AAGCGACAAATATTGACGATTACTCGATAGTATACGAAGAGTACGACAACGGAATATCGTTTGTCCTCAACTTCAATGATTTCAACGTATCGGTTGAGATCGGCGGAAAGACTTATACTGTTTCGGCAACAGGCTTCGTAAAGATCGATGCAGACGGCAATGTCGTCGCAAGTAACTGAAAAGGAGGGGAATGAAATGAATAACGCACAGGCGGCAGTTAAGCAAAAAGTGCCTCAGAAGACGAAAAAGCGCAAGATCGTTTCGCTTGATAAGAAGAAGGCGCGCGCAGGTTGGTTTTTTGTTGCACCCTTCCTTATCGGATTTGTGCTGATCTACATTCCGATTATTTTCAATTCGATACAGTCAAGTTTCTTCTCGATAAAGCAGGGACAGATATACGAATTTGTGGGATTTGATAACTATGCATACGTGCTCTTTACCAATCCCGACTTCGTAACGACCCTGACATCGGGAATACGTCAGCTTGTCATTGATATCCCTGCGATAGTAATATTCTCACTGTTCATGGCAGTGCTTCTGAACCAGAAAATGTTCGGCAGAGCGATATTCCGTGCGATCTTCTTCGTACCGGTTATCCTGTCAACCGGACTTATCGCAGAGATCGATGCGTCCAATGTTATGAACCAGTATATGAGCGGTACCGACAGTACCGATACATCGGCGAACATTACAAATGCTTCATCGACATCCGACATTATTTCAATGGCAGATGTGGCGTTCCTGTTCGAGAGCATGAAAGTCGGTACCGGACTGGTAAAATATGTCGTACAGCTTGTAAATGACGTGTACAACATAATAAACCGTTCGGGAGTTCAGATGCTGATATTCCTTGCGGGACTTCAGTCAATCTCTCCGGCAATATACGAATCATGTTCGATCGACGGCGCGACCGCATGGGAGACCTTCTGGAAGATAACATTCCCGATGATAAGCCCGATGATCCTTGTCAACACGATATATACCGTAATTGACTCGTTTACATCGTCGGACAGCTCGGTTATGACATTTATCCTGAATTTCTATTCAACCGGCGGCGCACAGTCGCGCGTACAGGCAACCGCGATGGGTTGGATATACTTCCTGATCGTTATTGCGATTATTGCGGCTGTTTCCGGAATACTGTCGGCGTACATCTTCTATCAGAGAAGAGATTAAGGAGGTCGGCTATATGAATGCACAGCAAACACAGACAAAGATAAAGAAAGAATCAAAGAACAAGATACGCGTCGAGTTTGACAGAACATCCCGTTGGACCCGCTTTAAGATCAAATATCTTTCTGCGAGCTTCCTCGGACAGGTGATTTTCAAGCTCTTCAGACTTGTATTGCTTCTCGGAATATCCTATGTCATACTTTTCCCGTTTTTCTCAAAAATAGCGTCCTCCTTCATGAGTCCGAGCGACTTCGTTGACGTAACAGTCAAGTTGATACCGAAGAACCCGACGCTCAACACCTATAAGCAGATAATCAGAGAAAACAACTACTTTGAAGCACTCTTCAATACGGCGGTACTTTCTCTGCTCTGCGCCGTAATACAGACATTTGTCTGTTGCATCATCGGCTACGGCTTCGGTAAATACCGTTTCAAAGGCAGCAAGCTGCTTTTCGCATGCGTTCTGCTTACGATGATAGTTCCGCACAAGATACTTCAGTTCTCGCTCTTCAACGAGTTCAGATATTTTGACATATACGGAATAATCAAAGCCATAACCGGAAAAACGATCAAACTCACCGGTACCTATTGGCCGCTTGCGATTCTCTCGTTTACCGGTCTTGCGTTCAAGAACGGTCTGTACATCTATATGATGAGACAGTTCTTCAGAGGCGTGCCGGACGAACTTGAGGAATCGGCATATATCGACGGATCCGGCGTGTTCAGAACATTTATACAGATCATTATCCCGCTTTCGATCCCGATGATGATTACAATATTCCTCTTCTCGTTCAGCTGGCAGTGGACTGATAACTTCTATACCACACTGCTTATCCCGGGTACGGCAAAATCGATCAAGCTGCTCCCCTCGATCATAGAGGTGCCGAAGACGCTTGATACCAATTACGCCGGAGGAAACCTTTATACATCGGCAATCAGAAATACCTGCGGACTTCTTATTATAGCTCCGCTGATTCTGATATACATGTTCTGTCAGAGATATCTTATACAGGGTATCGAACGTTCGGGTATTACCGGCTAAAAACGAAAAATGTTTTTTCCGTTCATGCGAAAATCGTATTCGCGGAAAAGGCGAACAAAAGTAAAACGTCCGCAGACATTTGTCTGCGGACGTTTTGCGACCGTACTTGTACAATGAAATTCCCGCCCGGCTTTTGCAGCAGGGCGGGAGCGTTTCTGTATATGGGTGTCCGTTTTACCTGATTTCCTTCAGATCATAGGGGGTAGTCTGATATACAAAATAGTTCAGCCAGTTCGAATAGAGGAGATTTGCGTGTGAACGCCAGCTTACAACCGGTTCCTTGCTGTCGTCGTCATCCGGAAAATAATTTTCCGGGATGTCTATCGGAAGTCCCGCAGACTTGTCACGCCTGTATTCCTTGGCAAGTGTGTCCGCGTCGTATTCACTGTGTCCGGTTATGAAGATCTGCCTTCCGCGATCTGTCATAAGCGCATAAATCCCCGCTTTGTCGGATGATGCAAGAATCTTAAGCTCGGGGACTTTTTCAATGTCTTCGCGCCTGACCGTCGTGTGGCGGCTTTGTGGAACCATAAAGATATCGTCAAATCCGCGCAGGAGCATGGAAGAGCGACGCTCCACACGGTGCGGAAATATTCCGAATAGCTTTTTTTCGAGCGGGTATTTGTTTATTCCGAAATGATAGTAGAGTCCCGCCTGTGCGCCCCAGCATATGTGGAAGACTGATGTGACATGCGTTTTGCTCCATTCCATGATTTCGCAAAGCTCATCCCAGTATTCGACCTCTTCAAACGGCATATGTTCGACAGGTGCGCCGGTAATTATCATTCCGTCGTAATTGTTCTCCCGGATGTCGCCGAAGGTTTTGTAGAAAGCCAGCAGATGCTCGGACGGTGTGTTTTTTGATTCGTGGGTCTTGGTATGGATAAGCTCCATCTCTACCTGAAGCGGGGTGTTGCCGAGAAGCCTTGCAAGCTGGGTTTCTGTTGCGATCTTTGTCGGCATAAGATTCAGTATCAGTATTCTGAGCGGGCGGATGTCCTGTCCCTCTGCCCGTGTTTTTGTGATCGTGAAGATGTTTTCCGCATGAAGAGTTTCTGCGGCAGGCAGTCCGTTGGGTATCTTTATCGGCATTTTTCCGCCTCCTTAAGTTTACTTTTGTGATTTGATAAGTGCCTGTTCAATGTCCGCAATTATGTCATCGACATTTTCAATGCCTATCGACATGCGGATAAGATCGGGCGATACGCCCGCATCAACAAGCTGCTCGTCGGTGAGCTGTCTGTGAGTTGTGGATGCCGGGTGAAGAACCGAGGTGCGTGCATCCGCAACATGGACGACAATCTGCGCAAGTCTGAGACTGTCCATAAATTTTACCGCCGCATCTCTGCCGCCCTTTACGCCGAATGATATTACTCCCGACTGTCCGTTCGGGAGATACTTCTTTACAAGATCGCGGTCGGGGGAGGATTCAAGTCCGGGATAGTTTACCCATGCAACCTTGTCGGAAGATTCAAGGTAACGCGCAACGGCAAGTGCGTTTTCGCTGTGACGAACTATGCGGAGCGGAAGCGATTCAAGTCCGAGATTAAGAATGTATGATGCAATCGGCGCGGGAGTCATGCCGAGATCGCGCATGAGCTGCGTGCGTGCCTTGGTGATATACGCCTTTTTGCCGAACGATTCGGTGTACACGATACCGTGATATGATTCGTCCGGGGTTGACAACTCGGGATAGCGTCCGTTTGCGGCCCAGTCGAAGTTGCCCGAATCGACGATTACACCGCCGACGACCGACGCATGACCGTCCATGTATTTTGTCGTTGAGTGGATTACTATGTCGGCTCCGAACTCAAACGGGCGACAGAGAACAGGGGTCGCAAATGTATTGTCCACAATGAGCGGAATACCGTGCCGATGCGCAAGATTTGCGTATCTTTCAATGTCGAAAACCTTGAGAACCGGGTTTGCAATCGTTTCTCCGAATATAAGACGGGTTTTGTCGTCGATAAGTGCCTCTATCTGTTCGTCGGTCATATCGGGCGTTGCAAATCTGACTTCTATGCCCATTCTTTTCATCGTGAAGGCGAGAAGATTGGTGCTTCCGCCGTATATCGTCGTTGAAGCTATGATATTTTGCCCACATGAGGTGATGTTGAACACCGAGATGAATGTTGCCGCCTGCCCGGACGAGGTACAGAGCGCGCCGACGCCCCCTTCCATGTCGGAGATTCTTTCCTCAACGGCAGAAACGGTCGGGTTCGATATTCTTGAATACATATGACCGTCAACCTTGAGGTCAAACAGCTCTCCGAGATAATCGGATGAATCGTATTTGTACGTTGTAGACTGATAAATCGGCAGAACACGCGGCTGACCGTTTGACGGGGTATATCCCGACTGCACCGCTTTCGTTTCTATTTTGTAATCCTTCTGATCTTTCATTGTCACACTGCCTTTCTTTTTTGACGGTATATTTGACCGTCATTCCGATAATTATATAATAAAAAACAGATTATGTCAAGTGGGAAGCAGCCTGCTTCTGCAACGCCGAATCGTCGGCGTGCGGGCAGAGCGTGGTTATTTCCGATCTTTTTCTTTGGCTTTTGATCTCCTTTTTCCTGTGCGTATGACCGCAAACACTATTATGAGACAGACAGCCGCAAATATGAGTGCGTAAGGCAGATTTACGATGACAAATACTGCAACCGAGGTTGCGTCCGAGGCAATTGTCGAAAAGGTCTGCCTGAGACCGTCTTTTACTCTGTTGCCGAAGCTTTTGTCATTCGTGTCGCTGTATACACCGACCTCGTAGACATCCAGCGTGATTGTTGAATAATCGATTTTGTTGTCAAGTTCGCGCAGCTGCGATTTGTAGCTGTCAAGCTTGTAGATAACGTCGGTAAGCTGATTGCGGATTTCAAGGATCGCCGACGTGTCTTTGGCTTCCGACAAAAGCTTTTCGAGAGCGACCTTTTCGCTTTCAAGCGCACTGATTCTGCTTTGAGTGTCAATATAGTTCAGTGTAACGTCGTTTGAGTTTTCGGACCGCGAGGTGATTCTGCAATCCGAATCGAGCAGTTTCAGAAATTCGTCGGTCTTGTCGGCGGGAATACGGCAAATGAAGCTTACGCTTCTTGAAAAATATTCGTTCGAATATCCGTTTCCGTTGGTTTTTCCGCTCTCTATATATCCGTTCAGCCGAACGGTTTCGGAGCGGATGCGATCGCTGAGCAGATTAAAATCTTCGGTCTCCGCGCTTATCGAGATTGAACGGGTCATTTTTCTGTCGGAGCCGACTGCAACCGAATCTGTGCGGTCGATGTTTTCAATACCCTTTTCCGTATCGGAACTGTCGGGATAGTAGTTGCCGCCTGCACTGCCGCATGCGGTCATCGTAACGGAGAGAATAAAAATAAGAACAAACAGACAGATTTTTTTCATGCAACTTTTCCTTTCGTCTTGCCGCCGGGCGGCACGGTTTTATCTGATATTCATTATAAGCGACAAGTGTGAACAATTCAAGAACAATCGGTGTCTGTCCGCTTTTGTATTATCCTTGTATAATGTCGGCAATAAAAAGTAAAGAAAAAAACACGATTTGTGCATAAAATCAAAAAAATCGTAAACTTCGACAAAAAAACTTTTTGAAAATTGTGCATTATAACATCAAAATGACTGTATTTTTTCTTCAAATTCTACATGTAAAAAACGGTAAAAAAACATGCCGATTATTGAAAAATTACATGTATTGTGGTATAATACACATGAAAAAGTCTTGCGATGCAAGACTTTCGGGAAGCTTCGCTCCCATGTGCGCAATCTTGCGCACCATGTTCCTTGGAAAACGTCGCAAAAATGTCTTTGCAAGCAAACATTTTTGCTTGTAAGAAAATACACATGAAAAAGTCTTGCGATGCAAGACTTTCGGGGAGCTTCGCTCCCGTGTGCGCAATCTTGCGCACCATGTTCCTTGGAAAACGTCGCAAAAATGTCTTTGC
>CALBLD010000254.1 GCA_937895775.1 uncultured Clostridia bacterium | reverse complement strand
ATGAATCTTGACGACTGAACCGCATCAACGAGCAGCTTCAGTTCGGGAAGCGAAAAACCGCGGCTTTTCACGTAATAGCGGACAGGTCTGCCGACCCGCCCGATTTCGTAGCCGAAAAGCTCAAGCGATCGCAGATCCTCGTAAAGAAGTCGGCGGTCGCCGTCGATGCCGATTTCGCCGAGTTTTGCCGTAAGCTCTTTTTCGGTCAGTCCGTGCGTTTCGTCGGTCTGCTCGCAAAGAAATTTCAGAACATAAAGAATACGTGCCTTTTTTATGAGTTTGTCCGACATTTTGTCCTCCGCAAAGCTGTGTAATCCTGCTGTAATTATACAGCGACAGTGCGGATTTGTCAATATAAAAGCGGACGCCCGGGATTGACAACCGAATATATTTGTGATATAGTAGAATAATAATCGGGATGTCGAAGGAAAGGAATTGCATCTGTTGCAGGGGTCCGGCAAATGTCAAAAAACCGTACAAGAAAACTGATAGGTAATACGGCGGTAATTGCCGCGGGGCAGTTCGGATCAAAGATACTTGTTTATCTTCTTACAAGGCTTTATACATCACTGCTTACCAATACCGAATATTCGGTGGCATCAAACATCTCAGACCTTGCTGTGCTGATAATTCCTCTTGTATCGCTCGGCTTCGGTGAGGCGGTGTTCAGACTTGCAAAAGGGAGCGAATACTCGAAAAAAGAAGTTTTCAGCGATTCCTTTGTTATATTCGTTTTCGGATGTCTGCTGTTTGCGGTTATCGTTCCCGTGCTTTCGTCGATCGAATATTTTTCGAACTACGTCCTTCTGATCGTTTTTTATGTCGTTGCATCGGTTATCCATACCTTTTGCTCAAATTATATACGGGCAAAGGGAATGGTCGGTCTTTATGCCGTTCAGGGTATAATCAATACCGCATTCGTTATTTTCTTCAATGTAATTTTTCTTATACCGTTCAAAATGTCGTCGGTCGGATATGTGCTTTCGGTGCCGATTGCCGATATGCTTGTCTCGGTATTCGTTGTTGTGAAGGCAAAGCTATGGAAGGATTTTGACCCTGCGGCGATCCGACTTCCGAGAATAGGCTCGATGCTGAAATACAGTATTCCGCTGATACCGACGACCGTGTTCATGTGGGTCGTCAATATATCCGACAGATTTATGGTGACATATTTCTGCGGCGACGCGGTCAACGGTCTGTACAGCGCGGCATATAAAATACCGACACTGCTCGGAGTAATGAACAGCATTTTTATCTACGCATGGCAGATATCGGCGATGGACGAACGCGGATGCGCCGACAGAAAACGCTTTTATACCAATGTTTTTGACAGCTATGCGTCATTTATGTTTATTGCGGGCGGGGCGATCATCGTCTGCTCAAAGCTTGTGACCTCTCTGATGTTTGCAAAAACGTATTACAATGCGTGGATATATATACCGATACTGACATTCGCAATGGTGATACACAATTTTTCGTCTTTCCTTGACAGCGAAAACATGGTCAGGCTGAAGAGTATGCCGACAATGCTGACGGCTCTTGCCGGAGCGGCGACAAATCTCGTGCTGAACCTGCTCTTCATCGGGGTGTTCGGCTGGGGCGGGATCGGTGCCGCCGTCGCGACATATATCAGCTATATGACAACATTTGTTCTGCGTGCGAAAATAGTCGGCGGCAGTATTGTTCTTCAGCTTCCCCGTATGGTCACAAACAATATTCTGATGCTTCTTCTCGTGGTTGTGACCATGATCTCGTTCAAGGGTTACATTGTCGTTGATCTGCTCCTTTTCGCATTGCTTTGCCTGCTTAATGCCCGCCCTGTGTTGCGGACATTCGAACGTGCGGGAATTGCCCGACTGTTCAAAGCCCGCAGGTGAGAAGGTAGGATAGCAGAAGCATTGATTCGTCGCCCATTTTTCCGGACATCAGAAGGATGAGTGCTCCCATAAAAAGCAGATCGTCAAGCGTCAGATCATCGAGCGAAAAACCGACGTCGGATTTCCCGACAGCAGCATCGTGAATGTCACTAATGACGTTTTCGGTATTTCCTTCGGCATCTCTGACCTCTTCGGTCTCTGCCGCGACGACCTCCTGCTCTTTGTCGGCGTAATATGCATCGGTCGGTGTCGGTCTTATGGGATCGCCCGGTTCGGATATTTCAATTTCCTTTATGTCGGTTTTATCGGTGACGGCTTCTTCTGTCGGCAGAGGGTCTGCCATGACGGCGGGATTGAAGGCGGTTCCGCCGTAATCGGGCGGTGCCTGCGGGGCTTTGACAGTGTATCTGCTGTACATCTGTGCATCTCCTCCTATAAAAGCCTGTTCTTGTGCGAACCCATCCCGTCCGCAAGTTCCATCACTCCGAGAAGACGTATCAGAAGCTCCAGACGGTCTTTCTTTTCCGCCGATATAAACGGTCGCATTGCCTCCAGCAGAGCGATACGTTCCCGATATCTGTCCTGCTCTTTCGGTTTGCATTTCGTCTCCGACGGCGGACATTCGGCTTTGGGCGGCGGGGGAGGCTCCCCGTCGCACTCCTTTTTCGGGGTATTGTCCTGCGTATTGCTGTTCATAAACCCTGAAAGTGCTCCCGACGATGCCAGTGCCGACGCCATGCTCATCGCCTTTGAAAGCATTTCGGGATTTTCGGTCAGTTTTTTGAGCAAATCGCCCATGCCGCCGAAATTCTGCTGTTCGGTCAATCATGATCGCTCCTTTCGGTTTGTCGGTAAATAATTATGATAACGGTTGAGGCGGCAAACTGCTCACCGCCCCGGTATTTTATAATTCGGACAGTATTTTTTCGGCTCTGTCATTGCCGATGCTGTCCACGATTTTTTCGAGATCGCTGTCCGATGCTGTCGAAAGCATCGCCTTGAACGCAGCCGAATTTGCAACGGCGGCATTTACAGCCGACTGCGGAAGTCCCATGGCGGCGGCTGCCGCGGCGATCATCTGTGAAAACTGCTCGTCGTTCAGAGCCGCAAGACGGTCGGTGTTTATCTTCTTTTTGTCGTTGTTTTTCATTTTGTTGCCTTCCTGTGTGATTTTTTTCGTTTCTTTTATTTACAGTATATCGTGTTTGTCGTCTTTTGACATATCCGGAAAGGATTTTTCGAGGGTTTATGAAAATAATTGTTTTTTCCGACTCCCACGGGAGGTCGGGCAGTATGCGTGATATAATGATGACGCGGAAGGACGCCGATATGTTTATCCATCTCGGCGACGGCAACCGCGAATTTGAAAGGGTTGCGGATGAACTCGGTGTCAGATATGCGGCGGTAAGAGGAAACTGCGATACATTTGCGTCCGGGTTGCCGCTGACAGACGAAATACTGTTTGGCGGAAAACGGGTGATGTTTACTCACGGACATATGTATAATGTCAAATACGACCTTTCCGAACTTGTGTCGGCGGGATTTGAACGGAATGCGGATATAGTTCTTTTCGGACATACGC
>CALBLD010000253.1 GCA_937895775.1 uncultured Clostridia bacterium | reverse complement strand
TTCCCGCGATCGCTTCAAGTGCCTCCTCGGTCAGAAACGCCTGATGCGATGTCACGATCACGTTCGGCATCGAAAGCAGTCTCGCAAGTATGTCGTCGCGCAGGATATGCCCCGATTTGTCAGAGAAAAAGAGATCGGATTCCTCCTCGTAAACGTCAAGGCAGGCGGCGCCGACCTGCTTGCTCTTTATCGCCTCGACGAGATCCTCGGCGTTTATCAGTCCGCCGCGTGAGGTGTTCAGTATGACCACTCCTTTTTTCATCGTCGAAATGGTCGCCTCGTTTATCATGCGGTAATTTTCCTCTGTCAGCGGGCAGTGCAGAGAAATGATGTCGCTCTCGCGGTAGAGCCTGTCAAGTTCGACAAACTCACAGGGGAGCGACCTGTCCGGGTACTTGTCGTAGGCGAGAACCCGCATCGAAAAACCGTTGCAGATTTTTATGAACGCCTTGCCGATCTTGCCCGCGCCGATCACGCCGACCGTCTTTCCGCTGAGATTGAAGCCCGTCAGACCGTTTATGCTGAAATTGTACTCTCTCGTGCGGTTGTACGCCTTGTGTATGCGCCTTACCGAGGTAAGCAGGAGTGCCATCGTGTGCTCGGCGATCGCCTCGGGCGAATATGACGGGACGCGCACTATGTGAATCCTGCCGAACGCCGCTGCGACATCGACATTGTTGAAGCCCGCACAGCGCAGGGCGATCAGCTTTACCCCGTATTCGCAGAGCCTGTCGATCACCGGGGCGGTGACCGAATCGTTGACAAATATAATTACAACATCGAATCCGCGGGCAAGTCCGACCGTGTCCTCGGTCAAGCGGGTGTCAAAATAGGTTATGTCAATGTCGCCCGCATCCGCTTTTTCAAACGATTCGCGGTCGTACGGCTTTGTATCAAACATTGCGGCTTTTATCATAATCATTTTCCTTTCGGATTTTATTTGTTTATCACTTATTATACCCGTTTTCGGTGTTTTATTTCAGGTTTTTCGGACAAAAAGCGGGTCCGGAGGGCTTTTTGCCCTTCAGACCCTGCGACCTTGCGGATCAGTCTGCCGAAACGGCATCCTTAAGTGCCTTGCCTGCCTTGAACGCGGGAGCCTTGCCTGCCGCAATGGTGATCTTCTCGCCTGTTGCGGGATTTATTCCGCTTCTTTCACCGTGCTCGCGTACCTCAAAAGTACCGAATCCGATAACCGACACCTTTTCTCCGATCTTCAGAGTCTCGGTGATTGCTTCGAAAACAGCCGCTACCGCCTTCTCCGAATCTTTTACGGTAAGATCTGTCTTTGCGGCAACTATTCTTGCAAGTTCTGTTTTTGTCATATTGTTATCTCCTTTGAATTGCTGATCGGCTTTTTAATAATTATGAGCCGTTTTTTTGATTATATCATACAGTCGGAAAAAAATCAACCGCTTTTTATCATTTTCATCCGACGATCATCCGCAGAAGCTCGTCGGCGGCACGCGAATGTTCCTTTTCGCCCCTGACTATGCATATCGACCGCGGCGGGAGCGGGTCGCAGACCGCGACCGGGCGCACAATGCCGTCGGCTACGGCGCGTTCGGCGAAGTCGGCAACGACACAGCCGATGCCCATGTTGCGCGATGCAAAGCTTACGATCTGCGGGCTTGTGGCAAGTTCAAACTTCGGAGATGCGGCAAAACCTCTCTTTCTGAACTCGGCATCAAGATAGGATCGCGTACTCGTGTTCCCTTCAAGCAGGATAAGCCTGTCGGCAAGGTCGGATATCCGCACCCCGTCCGGGATGTCAAGATCGCGTCCGCATATGAATATGTCCCGTATCTCCCGCACCGGGATCTTTTCAAAGCCGTCGCAGGAGACCGGCTCGCTCACTGCGGCAAAATCTATCTTTCCCTGTCTCAACAGCTCGATCGTCTGCGGGGTGGGATTGTTTGTTATCGCAATCTTCACCCCCGGG
>CALBLD010000252.1 GCA_937895775.1 uncultured Clostridia bacterium | reverse complement strand
CAGACCGAACGCCGATGCTTCGGCGGCAAGTTTTTCTCCGGCATAGATGCAGTCAAACATCCTGCCGACATCTTCGGGAACGGTAAGCTCGCGTTTATCGGTTTTTATCGTATATCCGACGCCCCTGTATGAGGAAACCAGATCGAACAGCTCAAAGGCTGTCGCAAAATTGACATTGTTTTTGACTATATTTGTTCTTATAAACGGCGGTCGGAGCAACGGTGCTTTTGACACCTCGGTCATCAGCGCACCCGACAGAAGAGTCGAAAGCGTTCCGGCAAGCAGTGATATTCTCTCGGTCGGAGAAATTTCTTCCGAATATATATTGAGCGTACTGCCCTTTTCCGTAAACACCGAACGTCTCAGGCTCTCACCGTTTTCGGTCTTTTCGCGGCTGATGACAGTCATTTCGACATACTCGCCGCTTATCTCCCGCTCAATCCCGCAGCAAAGTTTTGACAAAAATTCCCGAAGAAATGACAGCAATGCAAAGAGAAAACGGTTCTCATACACGGCATAATTGTCGGTATTGTCAACTATGTATATGTTTTCGGGCAGAGGCGAACGGTTATCGTCAAACGAATCCGAGCCGAAAAGCTCGCAGTGACGGGCAAGATGGCGCACCGACTCGCCCGTCGGGCGTTTTGCCTGATCTATCCTGACTACCTCGCCCTCACTGCTTATGAGGCTCCGCATTTCGTCAACAGCTCCTATGATATGCGGTATTCTGCTTTCTATATCCGCAAAGAGCGATTCGTCAAGTCTGCACCGACGAGTTTCGACCGTCAGTCTGCACTCGCTCCGCACCCCGTCGGGCGGCAACACTCCTGCGGCAGAAGCTTTTGCGGCAAGAGACGACAACGCAGAATAAAAAAACAGATCACGTTCCTTTCGGTTGTACATTTTGCGTCCTCTCAATACTGTTTAATGATCTTCCCGATGTAATCGGAGCAGAGCGGAAGTGCGTTTTCACCGAACAGGCGGTTTATTTCGCCGACAAGCTTTTCCGCTCCCGAACGGACATATACGGGGTTGCGGTTTTCGAGCTTCCGCAGTATCTTTCGGCTTATTATCTGATCGACCGCCTCGCTCTCGCTTCCTCCGCATGCAATATAAACGGGTACAAAACCCTCAAGCTGACGCATTATACGATTCCCGAAGGTTATCCCGAACTCCTCTGTCAGATATCCGTCAAGTCGGATTATCTTTTCCCTTGTCTCGTCGCCGAGTCTGTATTTTCTCCGCGCTTCGGCGAAAAGCTCACGCAGTCCGCTCCCCGACAGCTTTATTCTCTTTGTTTTCGGTGCAGAAAACGGCTCCGCTCGTCTGTCAAGATCGATTACAGTCGCTCTGTCGTAGACCTTGTCGGATATCGCAAGCGTAGAATCGTCATTGTTTGCCGTTCCGACAAACCATACGTTGTCGGATATATGAAGCCTTCCGCGGCAAAGCCTTTTCGGATCGCCCGCGCGGCTGTCCGATACGATCTCAACGGTTCGGCTTTCGCTGTCCGGCAGTTCGAGAACCGACAGAAACTCGGCAAAATAATATTCCACTCTGGCGATATTCATTTCGTCGAGAAGCATTATGTATATTTCGTCGTTGTACTCCGCCTCATAAAGTTTTGACAGAAGTTCCGTCTCGTTGTAGCTTCCCGTAAACTCGTTATAATAGCCGAGAAGGTCGGTTTTGTCCTTCCATGACGGCTGAACCGGCACCATTACCGTATCGTTCTGTATATATTTCCCGAACGCATAGGCAAGCGACGTCTTTCCGGTTCCCGATATCCCCTGAAATATGAGCAGTCTGCTCACCGACATCCCCGCAACGAACGCGCGTACCGTCTCCGGCAGATAGTACAGACCCTCCTCCGACGCCGCATAATTGCAGAATCCCGTGCATATCTCCCCGAGACTTACTCTGTCATACTCCGCAGGGTGGT
>CALBLD010000251.1 GCA_937895775.1 uncultured Clostridia bacterium | reverse complement strand
TGCCTCTATCTGCCTTATTCTCTCTCTTGTTATCTGGAATGCGGCTCCGACCTCTTCAAGGGTATGCTGCTGTCCGTCCTTGAGTCCGAAACGGAGCATAAGCACCTGTTCTTCTCTCGGGGTAAGCGTATGCAGCACCGAAACAAGCTGTTCTCTCAGCATACTCTGAGAGACGCTGTCGGACGGCGAAGGTGAATCCTCGTCCTCAATAAAATCGTAAAGCTGGGAATCATCCTCTTCCCCGACGGGGGTTTCAAGCGGCACCGGATCCATTGCGATCTTCATGATCTCGCGCACTTTATCGACCGGCATATCGACTTCCTTTGCAATCTCCTCGCTTGTAGGCTCTCTTCCGTACTCCTGAAGAAGCTTACGTGATGCGCGTGACACTTTATGGATAGTTTCGACCATATGGACGGGAATCCTTATCGTTCTCGCCTGATCGGCTATTGCTCTTGTTATCGACTGGCGTATCCACCATGTCGCATATGTCGAAAATTTAAATCCCTTACTGTAATCAAACTTTTCGACCGCTTTCAGAAGTCCCAGATTTCCCTCCTGTATCAGATCGAGAAAAGAAAGTCCCTTGCCCGAATGTCTCTTTGCCACACTGACAACAAGCCGCAGATTGGATTCGACAAGCTTGTTTTTCGCCTCATTTCCGAGTTCGCTCTGCTTTTTGAGCTGTTCAAGCGTACCCGGATCAAGTTCCTCGGGATGTTCAAGCATACTGTCCGCCTCGGCACCCTCCTTCATCTGCTGTGCGCAGATCATTTCCTGCTCGGAGGTCAGAAGCGGTATCTGCCCGATTTCCTTCAGGTACATTCTTACCGGATCGTCGATTGCAAGACCACCCTGCGCAAGAAGCTTTTCCATCTCCTCGGCGGAGCCGTACTGTCCCGCTTCGTTCTCGATTTCGGCTATTTCGGCATTATTTATTTCGTTTACCGTCTCTTCCTTTGCGGCGGTTTCCGCATTATCCATGCTTTCACAAAGCTTTTCGACATGTTCGATATCAAAATCGTCATCTCCGAATGCATCTATCAGATCGCTGTCCGATATGGGATTTTTGTTCGCACCTTCAATTATTCCTTCAACATCCGCTCCGTTGAACACTTCTGTTACGTCACTGATATTCATTATTATATCCGCCATCCTTTCTGATTCAAGATCGGCAAAGCCGACCTCTTCCGGCTCGTTGAGCTGTCACGGGGGACAGATCAATCAATATAATCGTTTATATGCTTTCTTTTGAAACTTATCTTTCCTCTGATTTTGCGGAGTGCCTTTGCCTCGATCTGGCGGACACGTTCTCTTGTTATATTAAGCTGGGCTCCAACCTCCTCAAGCGTATGTACATGATTGTCAATAAGACCGTATCTGAGCAGAAGAACACGTTCTTCCCTCGGACTGAGGGTATGAAGTTCCTTGAGAAGTTCATCCCTTAGCATTGAATGAAAGACCGAATCCGACGGGGTCATGGCGGTATCATCCCGTATAAAGTCTCCGAGGTGCGAATCCTCCTCCTCGCCTATCGGGGTTTCCAGCGAAACCGGATCCATCGCAATCCGCATTATTTCGCGCACCTTTTCA
>CALBLD010000250.1 GCA_937895775.1 uncultured Clostridia bacterium | reverse complement strand
TAAGCACGGTCGGACATTTTTGTCCGACCGTGCATTTTCATGCATATAAAACAACCGGAAAAGGGTGAAAATTTCTTTTTTCTATTGCAATCCGCAAGTGTGTGTGATATAATGTAAATGAACGAACATTTATTAAAGAAAGAGACCTGATATGCAACACAGCGAAAGACAGCATGAATCAAAAAAAGCCGAATATATGGAGAAATGCTTCGAATGTTACGCCGAACACGGACTTACCGGAACCGGAATCAAAATGCTTGCGTCCGCATGCGGCTGTACCCCGGCAAACCTCTATCTCTACTTCAAAAATCTTGACAGCCTTATCATAGAATCAACCGCATACTGTATGACAAAGGTCGAAAATGAGTTTATCGAGAAGGCACCTACCGATCCGAAGGATGTCATGCGCTTCATAGAAGAAGTTCCCGGGTGGACAGCAAAGCGTCACGGAAAAAAGTACAGACTGATGTATCAGATATACACACATCCGAAATATATTGAGTATGGGAAGAAGTTTTTCGAGGGAGTCAATTTAAGATACACCGAGTATGCAAAACAGCTTGAACCGAAGATCGGCATTCCGTATACGGTAATAACACCGCTTATATTTATTTTTGTACGTGCATGTGTGCATTATGCAATGTTTGAGGACGAATATTACCTGAAAAGTCAGATGGATATATTGAAGCAGGGCGTTGTGTTGTTTGTAAATAAATACCGCGATAAAGGATAAACCGGATAATATTATAAAAGTCGGAGGGAACAAAGATGGAAAACAACAGAAAGAAGACAAATTCTGCACTTCTTGCGGTCTGCGGGGTGCTGCTTCTCGCACTCTGTATTCTGCTTGCCGTCGTGTGCGGCAGAGCGTCGAAAAAAGAGGATGATCTGCCCGAGGTGCGCAGTGACGGGAAAGCGGTACTCTGGAAATATCCGGGGGATGCCGACTGGCAGGTGCTTATATCGCTTGACGATCTGAGAGGTGCCGACGGGAAGAACGGAGCTGACGGCAAAGACGGTTCGGACGGCAAAAAGATAGAAGTAAAAAGAGGAGAAACGTACATAGAATGGCGGTACGAGGGCGGCGAGTGGCAGAATCTTGTCGCACTTTCGGATATCGCGGGACCGTCGGGCAGTGACGGACAAAACGGCACGAACGGGACAAACGGCAAAAACGGTACGAACGGGAAGACGCCCGAGTTCAGAGTGAGCGGAAACACACTCCAATGGCGTTACAGCGGCGAAGAGCTGTGGCTGAATCTTTACGACCTTTCGGTTCTCAAAGGACTTGACGGCATAAACGGAGTTGACGGCAAAGACGGCACGCCCGGTGACAAGGGAGAAAAAGGCGACAAGGGCGATCCCGGCGAGAACGGCACCGACGGCAACACGCCCTTTATAGGCGAGAACGGCAACTGGTGGATCGGCAACACCGACACCGGAGTCAAAGCCGAAGGCAAAGACGGACAGAACGGCAAGGACGGTACGCCCGGTGACAAGGGAGAAAAAGGCGACAAGGGAGATAAGGGTGACAAGGGTGACAGCGGAAGTTGCCCCGGCTACTTTTTCGCCAAAGGGCAAATAGGACGAATCAATCTTTTTACTCAGCCCGAAGGTCGTTGTACATTCGCTATCCTTGCGCAGACGGAAATCGGAGGTCTCATCGTTAACGGCCCCGGCATCATAACGCTGAAAAAGGGTCATGTTTACAGTCTGAATATGAGCGGTTCCATTCAGGTCAGGTCTGCCGAAGACAGCGGAAATTATTCTGTCCAGTTTATTGATGGGTATGATAACGATTTTTGCAGAGAGGCAACAAGGATAAAACGGGATGGAGGAAAAATATCGATTACCAACGACCAGCATTCGTTTTCATTCAACAGACTGTATGACGCGACCAACGAGGATATAATACTGGCGTTCGGAATAGAGCAATCAAGTTACATGACCTACCTGATCAGCTTTTACAGTACAATTACCATAATCGCACTCAACTGACGAATGTGAGTAAACGGAGGAACTGTCAGATGAAAAAACGGATTTTCTGCTTTATCATGGTATTGTGTATCCTGTCGGGTCTGCCGATCTGCGTCGCCGCAGAGCAGACGGATGAGCATACGGTGACCGTGAAGACAGACGGACACGGAAAAATCTCACTTGACGGAGAGAACTTTTCCGAAAGCGTAAGCGTAAGAGTAAAGGACGGACAGACTCTGCGCGATGCGCTCGCGGGAGGCGGGATAGACATTCTGCCCGATTACGCCTATGCGTTCGATCATTTCAACACGCGCGATATGATCGTATCCGCCGTGGCTGTCGGTACCGATGACGGCATAAGGCACAATGTGGTCGTTGACCGATACGGCAAGGTATGGCTCGGCGGGATGAACTCGCACGGTCAGCTCGGCACAGAGGAACGGCTCGGCTTGATGGAAGACCACGAAACATGGTACACGTACAGCAATAGACTCGATATGCTCACAGAGGGTATCGGGGACACGCTTTTTGCCGATGCGGCAGTCGGAAGCGGTCATACACTGCTTCTTGACAGGGACGGAAATATATGGTCTGCCGGCAACAACGAAAGAGGTCAGCTCGGCAGACCGGATTCTCACGGCTCGATTGAGATTGTCGAGGGGCGCATATATTACGATGCAAATCCGCGGTTTAAAAAGGTAACGGCGGGTATCGACAGCACAAAATTCGTAAAGGTTTTTGCAAACGGCTACAATTCGGCTGCGATCGACGAAAACGGCGGACTCTGGATTGCAGGATACCTTGGCGGAGATACCTTTGCGCGGGTCGAAGAGATCGGGGACGAAAAGATCATTACGGTTGCGGTCTGCGCTTATTCCATGATTGCAGTGGCTGAAAGCGGCAAGGTTTTTGTAAAAGGAACTAACGGTTCCAAAAATCTCGGGTTCCCGTTGCCGGAAGGTGAAAATCACACCGAAATCGAACGCTTTACCGAGCCGGAGGAGCTTCCGAAGGATGTGAAGTTTGTTGATGCCGTTGTCGGTGCATATCATTCGGCACTGCTGGATGAAAACGGCGGTGTCTGGACAGCCGGACATAATTACAACGGCAAACTCGGCAGACCGGAGGGGTTCAGGGATTTTGAAACAAGCGAATTGAGATGTTCATTCGCAAGGGTGACCGAAGGAATCGGGAATGTGCGCATAATCGACATTGCCACTTCGGATTATTCACTCTTTTTCCTGGATGATGACGGCAGAATCTGGTGTACCGGCAGCGTTGTTTCAAACTGGGTGCCAACCTGTAAATACACGGAAGAGGGTAAACCGAAGACGGTTTCGCTTGTTCCGTTCTGGAGTACGCCGGTTTGTATCGACGGAAGCGGCAGATTCAGAATGGTTGGCGGCATTACCGACAATCTTGATCTTGTGGTGGACTTTACGGCTGAAAGCCTGCTTGATTACAGAATAAGCTGTGATACGGTGTTTACCGCCTGCTTTTCCGAACGCGAAAAGGTACATATTTATTTCGATCTTGCGGGCGGCGAATGGACGGAAGGCTTCACTCCGCCGGATTTTTACTGCAAGGGCGACGAATACATACCTCCGAAAGCGGGAGATGTGAAAAGAGACGGATACCGCCTTGTCGGCTGGGAGATAAGCGGAAAGTACGGAGGCTCATGGGGCGATGATTATCTCGGCGATGTTTACACGGCAAAATGGCGCAATATCTCCAATGAACCGCAGCTTCGGATAAATCCCGAAACGAATGAATGGGAGGTTCGTTATTACGGAGACGAGGAATGGACTTCTCTCGGCATAAAAGCCACCGGCGACAAGGGCGAGCCGGGCAAAGACGGTGCTGACGGCAAAGACGGTGCTGACGGTAAAGATGGAGTTGACGGCAAGGACGGCAAGGATGGTACGAACGGCAAAACACCGATGCTTAAGATCGGCGATGATAACCTTTGGTATGTTTCATACGACGAAGGAGCGACATGGACTTCTCTCGGGATAAAAGCCACAGGCGATAAGGGTGATCCGGGTAAGGACGGAGCTGACGGCAAGGACGGAGCGGACGGCAAGGATGGAGCAAACGGTAAGGACGGAGCTGACGGCAAGGATGGAGCAAACGGCAAGGATGGAGCCGACGGTAAGGACGGAACAAACGGCAAGGATGGAGCAAACGGTAAGGACGGAACAAACGGCAAGGATGGAGCAAACGGTAAGGACGGAACGAACGGAAGTAACGGCAAAGACGGAGCCGACGGCGCGAATGGCACAGGCGGCAAAGACAGTGACAGGTTGCTGACATTTATCGTCGTTATCGGTATAGTGGCAGTTCTTGCGCTTCTCGGCAACATTGCTCTGATCGTGTATATGATTTCAAAACGTCGGATAAACAATGCCTGACTTTCGGGTACAGGAGGTAACAAAATGAAAAAAACGATAATCGGTATACTGCTTGCAGTGTTTATTGCGGTTGCTGTTCTGCCTTTTGCGGTGTCGGCAAGCGGCAAAAGCGGCGGCGAAAAGTACGGTATAAAAATCGGGTACGGGAGCGGCGAGACTGTCATCACCGACGACAACAAGGATGACGTGCTTTGCGACGGCGGCTCGGTTAAATACAGCTACGACAAGTCGGCAAAAAAGGGAACGCTGACCCTTAATAATGCGACGCTTGTGACCGACAATGTTTTCGCTGTCAATGCGGAAGAAACGGAAACTCTCGAAATCGTGCTTGTCGGTCAAAACAAAGTAACTGCCGATTCCGATGTCTGTATTGTCGCAAACAATCTTGTTTTCAGCGGTACGGGCAGTATCGATATCACCTCGGGGGATTATACATTCGGTACACCCGCGATCGACTGCTACGGCGGCATTACGGTAAACGGCGGCAATATCCGGGTCTGCGGAAAATCATATGCGGTATGGGCGGAGGCTCCTATTACGGTAAACGGCGGAACACTCACGCTTATCGCGACCGATTCCAATGATGTGAATGCCGCGGCAATCAGCGGCATATCAGATCCGGAGATAGTACTCGGCGGCGGTGAAATAATGTTTACAAGTATGTTTTCCGACGGCTCGGGCATACTGCCTACCGTTGCAGGCGACAGGGTAAGTATATCACGGGCAATGTATGTTCTTATCGCACCCGAACACAGCCACTGCGTCTGCGGCGGTAAAAATGACGAAGACGGGCATAATCATGAGGATATGCGCTGGATGCCGTGGGTGGCGACCGATTCGCTTCCGACAATAGCGGGTAATTACTATCTTGTCGGCGATGTTGTTCTGTCATCCGAACAGAAGCCGACCGCGGATGTCAACATTTGTTTTAACGGGAAAACAGTGTCTGTCAAAAAACATTCGCTGGACTACGATGGATATATGATCTGTGTCGATTCGGAAACTCCGGTAAGCGTTACTCTGACCGATTGCATCGGCAGCGGAACTTTTGACGCAACGGATACGGGAGAGTTTGCGGATTTCAGTTCCTCGAATGCGGCAACCGTGTGCAAAAACAACAAGCTTGTTATACGCGGTGCAATTACTGTCAAAGGAGAAATATGCGCCCGCGGCAGTGGCGAACTCCGCTTCTCCGACAGCGTCGCTGTTATAGATATCGGCGAAGTCTTTCCGGGTGTATATGCATATGAAAGTGCGAAACTTTTTGCGGAAGGGAACACTACCTTCGGGGATATATGGGCATATGAAGAAAGCAGTACACAGATAGGCGGCAGAGTAAAGGTAAACGATCAGGCTACCGTGTACGGTGAAGCCGTGCTTGTTGTATGTGACAATGCATATATCAAAGATATTTTCTGGGGCGACTTTCGCGGTAATTCGTCGGTAAGCCTGCTCGGCAATTCAAAGGTGACCGATGTTTCCATCGCCGTACGGGGTGAAGGTAACACAGCATCGCGCTTTACGATGAGCGATAACGCAGAGATCAGCGGCGAATTGTCGATCAGTTCCGGAGAGAAGAACAGCAAGGAAAGAAAGATTATTTTCTGCGGCGATCATATAACTGTCGGCGGTGATATGTGGTTTTTTGCGCTTTACAGTGGTAAAAGTTTTATCATTGAAGCCGAAAATGCCGTGAGTGTCGGCGGCAATATAGATATGCCGGATATGATTATGAACGGGAAATTCGTCTGCGCGGGTGAGATCAAAAGCGGTATTTTCGATGCAGACGGCGAGGTTGTCAATAACGGAAAGATCACGGGCGGTATTTTTTACGGAACAGTGAGCGGTAACGGAACAATCGAAGAGAGCGCAAAGGTCAGTATCATTTTCGATCACGGCGACGGCAAAACCGACGATGTGCAGAGAGTTCTGCGCGGTCAGAAGGGATTGCTGCCGGGATGTCCCGTAAATATCGGGTATGCTTTCGGCGGATGGAAGCTTAACGGCGAACTTTTCGACTTCGGAACAACACCCGTTATCGATGATATTACCCTGACCGCAACATGGACACTCTGTGACCACAGCGGCAGTACCGAAATACCCACATGTACCGAAGGAGCGGCATGTACGGTATGCAGTGAAAACTTGCCGGCAGTCGGACACAGTCCGGAAGAAGGCTGGAAGCATGATGAAAACAGCCATTGGAAAAGCTGCAAAAACTGCACCGATAAGCTCGACGAAACAGCTCACAGCGGCGGCATCGCCGATTGCAAAAACAAGGCTGTGTGCGATATCTGCGGAGCGGCTTACGGAGATTATGAGGCAAACCGTCATACCGGACTTGTAAATGTTCCCGCAAAACCCGCGACCGATAAAGCCGAGGGCAACACCGAATACTGGTATTGCGAGGGTTGCGGAAAATACTATTCGGACAGCGACGGCGTGAATGAGATAACAAAAGCCGATACCGTGATCCCGGTCGTTCCCAAGACGGGTGACACGAGTGCGGTCATACTGCTTGTCGCACTGCTTTCGGTCGGCGGCATTTTGTCGGTCGGCAGAAGAAAAAAGAATTATATAAAGTAAAAACGGTAAAGAGCGGATCTGCGGGTACAGATCCGCTCTTTTGCGGAAATGAGAGATTTCGGAGAATTTCCGACGCATGAGGTGCAGTCGGATAAAATCAGTAAAACGTCCGATCTGTATAAAAATCGGCGAAAAATGCGGTAAAACAACGCAAAAAAGCAAAATGCAAGTGCTGCTTGACAAAATTCAAAGCGTTTTTTATTGTATTCTGCCATTCGATGTGGTATAATTCGGGTAAATCATAATTGGGAAGTGACAAAATGCTGTCGGATAATATCAGAAAATACCGCAAAGAAAATAATATGTCGCAGGACGAGCTTGCCGAAAAACTCGGAGTTTCGAGACAAAGCGTGAGTCTTTGGGAAAACGGTCAGACTCAGCCTACGATCGATAACATAATCGCTCTTTCAAAAATATTCAATGTTTCGGCGGATGCAATACTCGGCAACGAAACGGGTGCGACGGCGGTAAGCGAAAATACGCCGATGAAGAAAACAGGCAGT
>CALBLD010000249.1 GCA_937895775.1 uncultured Clostridia bacterium | reverse complement strand
GTCCGCGCTGTACACGTCTGTACTTCACTCTTTTCGGCATTAACATTACTTGTTTCCCCCTTCTTTAGGCGTTCTGTTACCGTTATTGCCGAAGCTGCGGTTTCCGCCCTGACGGAAGCTGTTGTTTCCGCCCGGTCTGCGGTCGCCCTGTCTGCGATCGCCTTGTCTGCGGTCGCCCTGTCTGCGGTCACCCTGTCTGCGATCGCCGCGGCGGTCGTTTCTTGCGGGCACCTGTTCAACAGTAGGCATAACAGTAAACTTTTTCTTTACATCGGGGAGAACCTCTCCCTTGAAAATCCAGACCTTTACACCGATCTTTCCGTAAGTGGTGTTTGCTTCCCAGAAACCGTACTCGATGTCGGCTCTGAGGGTCTGAAGCGGAATAGTACCTTCATGATACTGCTCGGTTCTTGCTATATCGGCACCTGCAAGACGTCCCGAAAGCATAACCTTGATTCCCTTTGCTCCGAGGCGCATTGTTCTGCCGATGCAGAATCTCATTGCACGACGGAAGGAAACACGGCGTTCAAGCTGACCTGCGATATTCTCTGCAACGAGCTGTGCGTTGAGATCGGGCTGCTTGATTTCTATTACATTTACGATTGCGGGCTTGCCGACCATTTTCTCGATCTGAGCCTTGAGCTTTTCGATCGATTCGCCGCCGCGTCCGATTACAAGACCCGGCTTTGCGCAATGGATGAACACTCTGACCTTTTCGCTGTCGCGTTCGATCTCGATCTTCGGCACGCCTGCTTCCTGAAGCTGTTTCTTCAGGGCGGTTCTCAATTTATAATCCGAAACAAGGGTATCACCGAATGTTTCGTCTTTTTCAAACCATCTGGAATCCCAGTTCTTTATGACTCCGACACGGAGTCCGTGAGGATTAACCTTCTGACCCACTTTTCTTTACCTCCTTCGCTGAATTTCATTCCTTCGTCTTTACGACGATGGTCATATGGCTGGTTCTTTTGAGAAGGCGATCGAATCCGCCTCTGCCTCTTGCCTGTCCTCTTTTAAGTGTGGGACCCGGGCATACGAAGCACTCGGATACATAAAGATTGCTCTTGTCAAAATCAGCTATGTTATGCGTCTCCGCATAGTTTACGGCGTTTGCAGTAGCACTTGCGAGAAGTTTGATCAGATACTCGGATGCGCCTCTGCGTGTATTTTTAAGAATACCCATTGCCTCATCCACCTGCTTGCCTCTGATAAGATCAAGCACGATGCAGACTTTGCGGGGGGTAATTCTTGCATATTTCAGATATGCTCTTGCTTCCATAGTTAAGACTTTTGCCTCCCTTCGCTTGTTTTGCGAAATCTAATATTCCGGCTTACTTGCCGTTGTTGGATGTCTTTGAACCTGCGTGACCCTTGAAGGTTCTCGTAGGTGCGAACTCACCGAGCTTATGTCCGACCATGTCCTCTACGACATATACCGGAACGTGCTTTCTGCCGTCATACACGGCAATCGTGTGTCCAACAAAATCGGGATAAATGGTGGAAGCTCTCGACCATGTTTTGATAACCTTTTTCTCTCCTGCCTCGTTCATAGCAGCAATTCTGGTATAGAGCTTTGCTTCCACAAACGGTGCTTTCTTCAGGCTTCTGCTCATCTATGTGTGCCTCCTTCTTATTTACCTTTTCTGTGTTTGACTATGAACTTCTCGGTGCGTGCCTTCTTGTTACGGGTCTTGTAACCGAGTGCGGGCTTGCCCCAAGGAGTAACAGGTCCGGGACGACCGACAGGTGCTCTGCCTTCGCCACCGCCGTGCGGGTGATCGACAGGGTTCATGACCGATCCGCGGACAGTCGGA
>CALBLD010000248.1 GCA_937895775.1 uncultured Clostridia bacterium | reverse complement strand
ACCTTGTCCCCGCATATGGCATAGTCGCATTTGCAACCGTTTGCACAGGTGGTTGTACGCACAAGGCGGGCGCGGATCAGTTCCATGGACGCGAAGTCCACGTTGCAAAGTGCAGGCATGATCTCCTCAAGTCCGAATTTTTTCGCAAACTCCGCCGCCGGACACGCCGTAAACTCATAATATATCGGCTTGTCTTTATCGTATGCGGCAACATTCATTTCATAGTCGTGCCACCTGTCGCAGCCCGCCTTTGCCCGCATAAACGCCCCGTACATCAGCCTGCGCCAGAAAGGTTTGTTACAGTCTGCGAATTTCAGCTTACGGAAGGACGGCAATATCAGTGCCTCTTCGATCTCCTCGATTTCCCGGAACGACGTAACAGCTCCGCACACAACATAGTAACTCATAATGGCTATGCAGTCATATGTACCGCCCTTGCCGTTATGAAAATTCTTTTTACCGCCGAGATCGGCACGCCAGTCCGAAAGAAACTCCGCGTATTTCAGCTGAACCGCTTCCCACACTTCTTCCCGTTTATCGGGAGGATAATGCAGTGCGATTTTCTTTCTGATTTCCTTTTTGCATGCCTTCGAATAGAGCACGTGACAGCTTCGGTCAAATTGCAGTTCTTTATCCTTCATTTATCGCTTCTCCCCCCGACCGGCGGCTTTTCCAACACAACAATCTTATTTGATATGTTGCGTACAAACGGAATTTTCCCGAGCAGTCTGTAAACCGGCACAAATTCAGCCATCCCCTCGGTAAGGCTATGCTCTGCGACAAACCGAAAATCCGGCAGAAGTTCCGCAAGCTTTTTCCCGTTCTTCATCCCCCATGTAAATTTCGCATGACTGCCCTCTATTGATTTCTCTTTGAAATGCTTTGCGACAGTCGGGTTCATTGTCTCGACAAACACGGTCGCTTTTTCAAAACGATCGGAAATCACCGAAAAAATCCGCTTCACCTCCGCTTCGGAAAGGTACATTGTCAATCCTTCGATAATTATCAGCACGGGCGTATCGTATTCCGCAATCATGCCGCCCCAATTATCGGTTGCCGACATCGGTATCTGCGAAATACTGCCGTTTTCCGGCAGCAGTCTGCTCCTCACGTCGATCACATCGGGAAGATCAAGATTGTACCAATGAGCAAAGCCGCTCATGCGATAGCATCTCGTATCAAGTCCGCAGGCAATATTGACAACCGTCGCACCGGGACTACGGGCGAGCCATTCGCCTGTCAGACGGTCGAGCAGGATTGTACGGGCGATGACTCCGCTGCTCATTGCGACACCCTTATCCGCAAGCGAAAAATCATAGTCGAGATTGCCGATAATCTCCTCTGCTTTCTTATCGCGGATTGCGCCGCGACCCGCGCTTTCCTTTGCCCGCGCATAGACTGTCTGCAGCATCGTTTCAGGCACGCCGGAAAGTTTTATTTTATCTGCCATATCGATTTCACTCCTTCTCTGCCGTTTTTATCTGTCGGTCAGCCCGGACGGCATTGGCAATCATCCAGATACACAGTGCCGCATTGCCCGAACCCTGGCTCAGAACAAAATCCCATGTCGAAATATCCGCACCGACTGCCCGGCGGATATCGGGAATCAGGACAAACACGATCTGGAAAACGATCATGTGAAACGCAAACATCCATCGCGGCAGCACAGTCCTCTTCGTAAGCACCGCAAATGCACTCGTAAGAATCAGCAGAATCATCCCCGCATATGCAAAATACATTGCGGGCATCAGCCGCGCGTAGTCCGCCTGTATCAGCTCAATCGCTTTTTCCCGTCCGACGAGCAGGGAAAGACTACCTGTCCTGTCCGCAAGACTGCCGATAAAGAAGTGCAGCACTCCTGCTGTGGCTATGTAGACAACGCCTCCCGCAAGAAGCACCGAGCGGGTTTTGCGATACTGCGGCTGTATTTGCAGATAAGAGGCGCGAACCGTAAAGAATCCGAGCGACATACCGACAAGTCCGGTCGCAAGCAACAACGGCAGTCTCCATGCTTCGTAAGACCCGTTCAGATAAGCTTCTCTGACAAACAGTCCGCTGTCACCGGGATTTGCCGGTATAACGCTCAGGCACAGATCACCGACGAGCATCAGAAATGCTCCGAGAGCACCGAGCAGGCAGTCTCTTCTGTAAGATTTCAGTTCCTTTGAATCCATCATCGAATTTCTCCGTTTTGCGTCGGTTAGCCATGGTTAACCGCAACGCTTTTGAAAAGCTGCCTCAGGGCAGCTTTTCTGTTTTAACAAGTTTTATATCGCAGAATATTTTATCCTGCCGTGCGGACGGTACTTGCCATATCATCCACATAGCCCTTCATCTCGGCAAGCTTT
>CALBLD010000247.1 GCA_937895775.1 uncultured Clostridia bacterium | reverse complement strand
GTTCCTCTTTTCTGTCTGCAATCTTTTTTATTGTATCGACGACCGAGTCAAGCATGATCCCTGCGGAAGTGCTGTCGCTCATGTTCCGCAGATCGGCTTTCCCGGATGAAATTTCATTGTCGCCGAGAACTATAACATATGCCGCGCCGATCTTGTTCGCATACTTCATCTGTGCTTTAAGCGATCTGCCGACGGTATCGGTTTCGGCTTTTATGCCTGCTTTTCTGAGCTTTTCGGTAAGACATATGGCGTAAAGTGCGGCGGCATCTCCCATTGGTGCTATATATACGCCCGATCGCTCTGCACTTTCCGGCAGATCTACCGTGGGAAGCAGGCGTGAAATGCCCATTCCGAAGCCGCATGCGGGAAGGTGCGTGCCGCCAAGCTCTTCCATGAGCATGTCGTATCTGCCGCCCCCGCATATCGTAGACTGTGAGCCCATTCTTTCGTCGCTGCAGATAAATTCGAATACCGTTTTAGTGTAATAATCAAGTCCGCGGACGATTGAACTGTCAATGACATAGTCGATTTCCATGCCGTCAAGATAGCTTTCCAGCCTGTTCATGTGTTCACTGCATTCCGGACACAGACAGTCCACCGAACGCGGCGCATCCTTGGCAATACGCTTGCAGATCTCCGATTTGCAGTCAAGTATGCGCATGGGATTTGTGTCAAGTCTGCTTTTGCAGGTGTCGCAAAGTTCGTCCTTTCTGCCTTCGAAATATGCGCGGAGCTTTTCGTAATATGCGGGACGGCAGGTCGGACACCCTATCGAATTGATGTGCAGGGAAACATTCTTTATTCCGAGTCCCTTTATGATACCGTCCGCAAGAGCAATGACCTCGGCGTCCGCCGCAGGAGTTGCGGCACCGAACATCTCGACACCGAACTGTGAAAACTCACGGTATCTGCCCTTCTGCGGTCTCTCGTGACGATAGCAGTTTATGATGTAGTAGTATTTGAGTGGCATTGCGTCTCCGTATTTGCCGTTTTCGATTATGGCTCTCGCAACACCCGCCGTGCCTTCGGGACGCAGAGAAAGGGAAGGACCGTCACGGTCGATAAAGGTGTACATTTCTTTTTGTACGACATCCGTCGTGTTGCCGACCCCTCTTGCAAATAATTCGGTCGATTCAAGCACCGGGGTGCGGATTTCTCCGAATCCGAATCTTGCGGCGGTCTTTCTTGCCGTATCCTCAATGTACTGTAATTTTTCGGTTTCGTCGGGGAAGAGATCAAGCATCCCCTGCGGTTTTTTTATCATTGTCTTACCTCTTACCGTTTGTACTGTAAAAACTTTAACAGCCGATTATAGCATATTTTTTTCACTATTTCAACCGATAGACAAACATTTATTGAAAATTATCTTTTTTTGCAAGCATTTTTGCCTGTTTTATGAGAGCATCGTGCGTGTTTTCGACTTTATCCTCCATGACAGCCGTCAAAAGCTGTCCGAGTATATCTCCGATCTCTTTGCCCTGTCGGATCCCGACAGATAAAAGATCGTCTCCGCTTATCGCAAGATTGCGCAGAAAACAGCAGTCGCCGTCGGTAACGATCCGGTTGTATATCTCAGTCGCCCTTTTTATTTCATCGATGCGCTCATTGTCGGAAAATTTACCGTCTCCCTTTGACAGATTGTCGGCAAGCATGATGTCAAGAATAAGTCCCGTATTCCCGGTACCGCATCTGTTTATGAATTTGCGCATGCCGATCCGATCTTCGGGAAGCGTGTCCATGTGTGCACCTATAAGTACTTCTGTCCTGCTCCTGCTTGCATTGTCGAACTTAAGACGTTCCATGATTGCATGAGCGATCGGTACTCCCGCCGCGGCATGACCCTTGTAATGACATTCTCCCTCCGGACCGACAGTTCTGACATACGGCTTTCCCATGTCGTGAAAAAGCATGGTGTAACGCAGAAGCGGAACCGG
>CALBLD010000246.1 GCA_937895775.1 uncultured Clostridia bacterium | reverse complement strand
ACGGTATATGCTTTTTCGACCGAGAACTGGTCAAGACCCGCCGAAGAGGTTTCGTCGATAATGAAGCTTCTGGAGGATTACATCGAACAGGCACTCGGTGATGTCGCCGACAATGATGTCCGCGTGATATTCCTCGGAGACAGGACGTCGCTTTCCGAAAAACTGCGCAGAAAAATGGATTTTCTTGAACGCAGATCGGAAAAAAACAGTCACATTCTGAACATTGCGCTGAATTACGGCGGGCGGGATGAGATTGTGCATGCCGTAAAGCAGGTGCTTGAAAAGGGACTGGAAATTACCGGGGAAACGATAGCCGAAAATCTTTACACAAAAGAATCGCCGCCGCCCGACCTGATTGTGCGCACGGCAGGGGAGTTGCGGCTGTCCAATTTTCTTCTCTGGCAGTCGGCATACAGTGAGCTTTATTTTACTGATAAGCTGTGGCCCGACTTCACCGAAAAGGACGTGGATGAGGCGGTTGCCGAATTTTACAGACGAACACGCAGATTCGGCGGTATATAATTTGTATTCCGCGGATCGTCGGGTGTATTTTTCGAAATACGGCTTCATATGAAAGGAAAAGTGTGTCGGTTGAGTTTAACCGACAGGACTGTGGATTTTGAAATGAAAACACGAATAATTACCGGAATTGTTGCGCTCGTTGTGTTTTTGCCGTTTCTGATATTTTCAGGAACGCCTGCGCTTGTGGTATTTACGGTATTTGCAACCGCAATTTCGGTTTATGAAATGTGCGGATGTATGCGGCAACGCAAAAAACTGTATATTTTCATTCCGGCTGAGATATATGCCGTAAGCTGTGCCGTGTCGGTCAGACTTTGCAGAAATTTCTTTGCGACATTCGTGCTGGCAACCGCGCTGTTTGCTTTTTATGTTATAGGCGTTGCGATGTTCTCCAAAGGAACATATGGCTACGACGAAGCACTTGCGATAATCTTCGGCATCGCTTATGTTGTTTTCGGATATTGTTCGATCGTACTTGTACGCGACCTTGAACACGGAGTTTTCCTGTTCTGGCTGATATTCATAGCAGCATGGCTTTCGGATACCGGCGCATATTTTGTCGGTGTTCTCTTCGGTAAGCATAAGCTGATTCCGGATATTTCACCGAAGAAAACGGTGGAAGGACTTATCGGCGGCGTCGTCTGCTGTATGCTGATGTTCCTTATTTACGGGGATATCGTGACACTGTTCGACGAAGGCAGAGTGGCAAATGTGTTTGCACTGCTTATTGCCGGTGCTCTGCTCAGTCTGATCTCGGTGTTCGGAGACCTGCTTGCCTCGTTTATAAAGCGCAGATACAAGATCAAGGATTACGGTTGGATGCTTCCCGGACACGGCGGACTGCTTGATCGCTTTGACAGTGTGCTTGCGGTTTCGATCGCACTTTACGCTTTCTGCTATTTCCTGTCGTTCCTGCCCATGTTCAGTGCGGTTGCATGATGAAAACGGAAATGAATTTTTACGATAAGAAAATTGCCGTCATCGGATCGACCGGTTCGATCGGAAAGCAGGCACTTGATGTCTGCGGACGCGGTAATATATCGGTAAGGGCGATCAGTGCGGGAAGCAATGTAAAGCTTTTGGCGGAGCAAGTCCGCAGATTCAGACCGGCATGCTGTGCGCTTGCCGATGAATCACGGATTGACGAACTGAAAATACTGATTGCCGATACCGGTACAAAAATTTACGGCGGCGATCACGGAATATGCGAAATGATCGCCGATACCGACGCCGATACCGTACTCAATTCGATCATAGGCGGTGCGGGACTGTTGCCGACGCTTGCGGCGATCGGATCGAAAAAGAATGTTGCGCTCGCCAACAAGGAGACCCTTGTCACGGCGGGTGCACCTTTAATAAGAGGAAGGAGAGAATCAGGCGGGACGGGGGTGGCTGTCGGTTTCGCGCAATCG
>CALBLD010000245.1 GCA_937895775.1 uncultured Clostridia bacterium | reverse complement strand
GTCCCGTTGTGGGTCGCGATAACAAATCCATCGGTGAAGTCAAATCCCGAAATGTATTTCTGATTTTTCAGATCCGTGATAATTATTCCGTCTGCCGTCGATCCGAGACGTGAGATGAGTTTTTCCGATCTGTTCATTTTATTTGCCTTCCCCGATGAGTTTTGTATAATAACTTTTCATTGTAAATGCGTCTTCTGCCTGCGTACCCGCCGATTCGCAGATGATGCGCGGAGAATAACCGTCACGGTATATCGCTTCCATGAGCGGCTCGTAGGGAGGTCCGTATACGGTGTCTTCGAACGTGAGATGCCGCTTTTCTCCCTTGTCGGTGTATTCGATCATCGAAAAATGGCAGTGCAGCCTGTCGGCATATTCGTATCCGAGAGCGTCGCCGATTGCGCAGAATACTCTGCGGCAGTCGTCAACCGTTCTGAAAAGTCCGCCTATGTTGCGGGCGTTCATGTGTCCCCAGTCCACGACCGGACGCAATCTCCTGTCCATGCGGCATATTTCGAGTACCTCTTCAAGCGTGCCGAGCTGATTGAGCTTGCCCATGGTTTCAAGTCCGAACGAAACAGCCGTGTCCGGAAACTTTTCGAGTGCCTTGTATATCGTGTCTTTCGACAGTTCAAGTGCCTCTTTTCTTGATATTTTCGATGCACTCCCCGTGTGAATTACGATTATGTTTGCTCCCATTGCTTCGGAAGCTTCGACGCTTTGCCCGATGTAATCAAGACTTTTCAGCCTCTTTTCGGGATCGGTACCCGAAAGCGAAATGTAATACGGTGAGTGGAAAGACAGGGCGATGCCGTATTGCTTCGCCTGCTCGCCGATCTTCCCGAATGTGTCGATCGACCCGTTTACACCGTTTCCGGCACTGTATTCGAATGCGTCAAGTCCGCGTTCCGACAGCCATTTCGGTGCTTCAACGGTAGATTTGTGTCCTTCGGCGATGAATGATGCCGAGCTGCCGCTCGGTCCGAATAATGCGCTCATTTCTGTTTTCCTTTCTTTTTGTTTACGGTAAGCGACTTCCATCGTTCAAATTCGGCATCCCTGCCCGGATGCGCTCTGAAAAATCTGCGTATGAACGGGTATTCGCCTTTTCGTTTGAGCCTGTGAAATGCGTCGGTCAGATCATCTATCGGCGGAACGAGCAGAGTAATGAGTCCCGCACGCTTTCCCGCCATCATGTCGGTGAATATCTGATCCCCGAGGGAAGCGGATCGTGACGGTTTCGCGCCGATGCTTTCAAGTGCGCTGAGAAGAACTGCGGTTCCCGGCTTTTTTGCTTCCGCAAAAAACGGAATCGAAAGCGATTTGGTAAAGCGTTCGACGCGCGGCGGATGATTGTTTGACAGAAAAACGAATTTTATACCGCTTTTTTTCATGTTTTCAAGCCATTCGTAAACCTGCGGAGTCGGCTCGGGATCATTGTAGGTGACAAGCGTGTTGTCTATGTCGCAAACGACCGCATCCACTCCGATTGATCGGAGAAAATCGGGCGTTATACAGTAAATGTCGTTGAAATAATAATCGGGTATCATGAACTCTCCGTTTTGTTTGTTGTACGGTTATTGTAGCATATTTTTGCCACGAATACAATAGTTCATATTGAATAATTGTGATTTTTCTGCAAATACTGAATTTGAAAATGTCTTGGGAAGGGAATTTCGATATGTCTGTCAATAAGGAAAAATATAAAAAGCTTGCCGATAAAAGAGCGGTAAAATCCCCGATAGTCAAAAACTGCGTAAAAGCATTTCTGACAGGCGGATTTATCTGTCTTGTCGGACAGCTTCTGTCAACACTCTATACCTCGCTCGGTATAGATGCCGATACAGTGAAAATGCTCATCCCGGTAACACTGATATTCGTAACCGCACTGCTGACCGGATTCGGATTGTTTGATAAAATCGCAAAGCACGCGGGAGCCGGGACGCTTGTTCCCATAACCGGGTTTGCAAATGCGGTAATAGCTCCGGCAATAGATAATAAAGCAGAGGGATTGGTGCTCGGACTCGGAGCAAAGATTTTCATAATAGCCGGACCCGTGATACTCTACGGAACCTTTGCGTCGGCACTTTACGGCGCAGTGCTCTGGATAGTGTCGCTTTTCGGATAAAGGGGGGATGAATCGATGATAAAATTCAAAAATCCGCCGTCGATACTCGGATATGCATCGGTGGGAGGAAAGGAAGAATATGAGGGACCGCTCGGCGCGGGACTTGACTTTCACGACAGTGAAAACCGTTTTTCCGAAAAGACATGGGAAAAATCGGAAGCTTCAATGCAGCGCATCGCACTGAACCTCGCAATTTCGGGCTGTAAGGGCGAAAAACCCGAGCTGAAATATATTTTTGCGGGCGATCTGATAAATCAGTGTACGTCCTCGTCTTACGGTCTTGTCGATTTTGAGGTTCCTTATATCGGATTGTTCGGAGCATGTTCAACATGTGCCGAGGGACTTGCTCTCGCTTCGCTTTTTGTGGATTCCGGCTACGCGGACTGCACGGCTGCAGTAACTTCCTCCCACTTCTGCTCGGCGGAAAGACAGTTCAGATTTCCGCTTGAATACGGCGGACAAAGACCGCCGACCGCACAGCGCACGGTTACGGCGGCGGGTGCCTTTCTGCTGTCCGATCGCCCCGGAAAAATCCGTGTGCATGATGTCTGCTTCGGGATAACAAATGACGGCGGAATAACCGATGCAAATAATATGGGTGCGGCAATGGCTCCCGCGGCAGTCGATACACTGATGCGGTATTTTGACGAAACAAGCACAGCTCCCGACGATTATGACCGCATTTTCACGGGCGATCTCGGCTTCGAAGGGTGGTCACTTGTAAAAGAACTGTCAAAAGAGCAGGGCAGAGCATTCGGCGAAAATTATGATGACTGCGGACTCCTTGTCTATAACAGGGAACTGCGCGATATGCATGCGGGCGGCTCGGGGTGCGGCTGTTCGGCGATGACGCTTGCCGCATATATACTGCCGAAAATGGAGAAAGGCGAACTGAAAAATGTTCTGTTTGTCGGAACAGGAGCACTGATGTCCCCGACGAGTGTACAGCAGGGGGAGTCGATTCCCGGAGTTGCTCACCTCGTGCATCTTGTCGCCGATGATCGGAGGTAGTGAACGTATGGAATATTTTTGGGCATTTGTTGTCGGAGGTGCGCTTTGCGTCGTGGCACAGATACTGATAGATAAAACACGAATGACTCCCGCAAGGATTCTCGTTTCGTATGTGGTTGCGGGAGTTGTGCTGACCGCTCTCGGTTTGTATAAGCCGATAGTCGAGCTTGCGGGCTGCGGCGCAACCGTGCCGCTGACTGGCTTCGGATATTCGCTTGCAAATGGGGTAAGTGACGCAGTGAATGAGTATGGATTGATCGGTGCATTGAGCGGAGGACTTACCGCAACCGCCTCCGGAATCGCCGCCGCAATGATATTCGCCTTCCTTGCGGCACTTGTATTTAAGAGCAGACCGAAATGAAGCCTGTATAATGAAAAAGTCCCGCTGTCGATGTCAAAACATCGACAGCGGGACTGCCTTGCTTTTTTAGAGTCTCCTTCGGCTTGGGAATTTTGCGTCAGTCGTCGGTTTCGCCGATAAGAATTTCACCGTTTGATTCGCGTATAGCACGAACCATTTTTGCAGAATTGACTAAAGCTTTTCGTTTTGATTCATCTTTTTCCAAATAAACTCTATAGAAGAAATCCTCAGGCGCAATGCCTTCAATTTCAAAGGTTATGGCAATAAAATCGCCGTCGCTCATCTTCCATGAATAGCAAAAATTGTATGGGAGCCTTCCGCTTGGCTCGTTTATCATATAATTTTCCTTGAGTATTTTTTTGACCTCGCGTATTGTCATACCGATTCTGAGCTTTGCAATGTCCGAATCTTTTACTGTAACCAATTTGTCACGATCGCTGTCAAGTAAAAATCCTTTGCTGTTATTTCCGGTTGTCAAAGCCGATGTCTGCTTGTTCACATTTGTTATACCGGAAGTCTGCTCATTCCCGGTTGCCTTTTGGCAGGAAGTCAAAAGGCAGAACGTCACTATTAACATTATCGATATCAAAATGCGTTTTTTCATTGTTTTCACTTCC
>CALBLD010000244.1 GCA_937895775.1 uncultured Clostridia bacterium | reverse complement strand
ATCGCAGCTTATGCGATTTAATTGATAAATACAACAGAAGTAAAAGGAGATCAGGGTTATGAAAAAAAACAAAGAAAAAGTCGTAATCGGGGATGAAGGCATTTTTGATGCGAGAAAACTCGGAACGGCAAAGATGATCGTTCTCGGATTCCAGCATATGTTCGCAATGTTCGGCGCAACCGTGCTGGTCCCCCTGCTTACCGGTCTTGACGTCGCGACGACACTGCTCTGCGCCGGACTCGGCACATTGCTCTTCCATCTGGTTACCGGCGGAAAGGTTCCCGCATTTCTCGGCTCGTCGTTTGCATTCCTCGGCGGATATGCCGCTATAACCGGACTTGCCGGAACAGCGGGATATGAGAATATGACGAAAGCACAGCTTTTGCCGTACGCATGTCTCGGCGTTGCAGCTGCGGGTATCGTGTATCTCATTCTTGCGGCTCTCATCAAGATGATAGGCGTAAATAAGGTAATGAAGTTCTTCCCGCCTGTCGTTACCGGTCCGATAATAATCGCAATAGGACTCGGACTTGCCGGTTCTGCAGTTTCAAACTGCAACAATAACTGGCTCATAGCCGTGATCGCACTTGCAATAATCATCGTGTTCAACGTGTGGGGCAAGGGAATGGCAAAGATCATTCCGATCCTGCTCGGTGTACTCGGTTCCTGCGCGATAGCCGCAATCCTCGCACTTACATGCGGTGAAACGATAACCGCATCCGACGGACTTCAGTACATAGCGATCGCAGGCAAAGAAAACCTCAAGCTTTTCTCGGTATCGGCTATCGACGGTCTGAAGAATGCCGCTTGGTTCGGTGTTCCGGTATTCTGGGAAAAGACGGTCTTCGGCGGAGTTGACTTCAAGAATACATCCATGATAATCAGTTCGATAGTTGCAATCGTGCCGATCTCGCTTGCAACAATGATGGAACATATTGGTGATATTTCGGCTATATCGTCAACGGTCGGCAAAAACTACATTCAGAATCCCGGTCTGCACAGAACGCTCATCGGCGACGGTCTTGCAACCACATGTGCCGCACTTGTAGGCGGTCCCGCAAATACGACCTACGGCGAAAACACCGGCGTGCTTGCACTCTCAAAGGTATATGACCCGAGAGTAATCAGACTTGCGGCAATCTTTGCGGCAGTCCTCTCCTTCTGTCCCAAATTCGAGGCTCTGATTAACCTGATACCGACTGCTGTAATAGGCGGTATATCCTTCGTGCTCTACGGTATGATTTCCGCTGTCGGCGTAAGAAATGTCGTCGAAAACAGGGTTGACTTCTCAAAGAGCCGTAACCTCATTGTGGCGGCAATCATACTTGTCTGCGCACTCGGTCTCGGATCGGTCGATTTCACAATCGGCGGCGTTGCGATCTCGCTTTCGGCACTTGCGGTAGCATCGATCGTAGGTATCATTCTCAATGCGATACTTCCCGGTAAGGATTATGATTTCGGCGATGCCGAAAAGGCGGCAAAGCTCGGAGAGCCGGCGATACTTGCAACCGCGCTTGATTCAGACGGTAAAGACAAAAAAGAAACCGAAAAAACAGAATAACTGAAGAAAAAGGTATTAAAAAATGGAAAATGTAATTATTTTCGATCATCCGCTTATCCAGCATAAAATTTCTATCATGCGCAGTAAGGATACCTCGTGCAAGGAGTTCCGCGAGCTTGTAAAAGAGGTTACAATGTTCATGAGCTACGAATCGCTCCGCGATCTGCCGCTCAGAGAGGTCGAGGTCGAAACCCCTCTTATGACATGTAAGACAAAGGTTCTTGCAGGCCCCGAAATGGCAGTGGTTCCGATTCTCCGTGCGGGTCTCGGCATGGTAGAGGGTATACTTGAGCTTGTTCCTACCGCAAAGGTCGGACATATAGGACTTTACCGCGATGAGGTCACAATGCAGCCCCATGAGTATTACTGCAAGCTGCCTCCCAATATCGGCGAGAGACAGATTATCGTGACCGATCCGATGCTTGCAACAGGCGGTTCGGCAGTTGCGGCTATCAACTTCATCAAGGAGCGCGGCGGAAAGAACATCAAATTCATGTGCATGATCGCCGCACCCCAGGGAATAGAAACGCTCACAAAAGCACATCCCGATGTTACGATATATTGCGCACATCTTGATGAAAAGCTCAATGACCGTTGCTATATACTTCCCGGTCTCGGCGATGCCGGCGACCGTATCTTCGGTACAAAATAAAAAGATTAAACCCTCCGGAAGCCGCATGCTCCCGGAGGGTGCTTTTTGTGTTTGTATAATTATTTCAGTCTGAATGAAAGATACCCGGTGCAGGCGGACGAATGTCCGATGAAGACGCGGAACTCACCGGGTTCGGTGCCGAATGTCATGTCGGCACGCAGGAATTTGAGCATTTCTTCCGAAATCTCAAAGGATACGACCTGCTTTTCTCCGGGAGCAAGTGTGACCTTGCAAAATCCCTTTAATTCCTTGACCGGACGGACAACAGACCCGACAAGATCGCGTAAATAAAGTTGGACTGTCTCTGTACCAACGCGGTTCCCGACGTTTGTAACGGTGACCGATGCGGTAATCGTGTCTCCCGATGACATGCTGTCGGAGGAGAGCGAAAGATCTGTATATTCGAATCCGGTGTATCCGAGACCGTAACCGAAGGGGTACAGCGGCTCGTTCGGTCCGTCGATGTAGGATGAACAGTAGCCGTAACGGTGCAGATCATCGGCGCGCGGACGTCCTGTGTTCATGTGATTGTAATGGATCGGACACTGACCGGTTGCGGCAGGGAAGCTCATTGTAAGTCTTCCTTCAGGCTCTGCCTCTCCGAAAAGCAGATTGGCGATCGCCGAACCGCCTTCGGTTCCGGGCTGCCATACGTTCAGAAGTGCGGAACATTCTTTCGAAAGGGTTGTAAGAACCAGCGGACGACCGGTGAACAGAACAACTGCAGTGTTCGGATTGCCTGCCTGTACCGCACGGAAAAGCTCGTACTGCGCTGACGGAAGCTCAAGGTTTTGTTTGCTTGTGCCTTCACCGCTGTCACCCGAAGGCTCACCGAGCGTAAGAATAACGATGTCGCAGGCGGATGCAAGCTTTGCGGCTTTTCTGATCTCTTCCGGATCCGCTTTTGCGTTGATTGCACCGTCAACACCGCGCAGAGTAATTACTTCGGCGTTCGGTAAAAGCTGCTGTACGCCGTCTTTGAGGCTGACAGTGTCACGCGGATTTCCGAATCCGCTCCATGCACCGATTATCTCGCCCGTGTCTCCGAACGGTCCGATGATTGCAATCCTGCGGACTTCCTTTGAAAAGGGAAGCAGGTTCCTGTTTTCGAGCAGAACGGCACTCTTTTCGGCAGCTTTGCGTGCCAGTGCACGATGTTCTGCCGAGAGTATGCAGCTTTCGCCCGTGTGTTGCTCACAATGCTGATACGGGTTGTCAAACATTCCGAGCTTTTCCTTGAGTTCAAGAACACGTTCAACTGCACTGTCAACCTGTTCCGTGCTGATTCTGCCGTCGTCAATCAGCTTCTTTATCGAGTGAATGTAATTTACGGACATCATTTCAATGTCATTTGTTGCACGCATTGCAAGATAGGCGCAGTCCTCGGATGTCTCGGCAATTCCGTGAGTCATCATTTCGTTGAATGCGTTGTAATCGCTGATTACGACTCCGTCAAAGCCCCACTCTTCGCGCAGAATACCTCGGACAAGAGCCTCGTTTGCCGCGGCGGGGATTCCGTTGAGCGAGTTGAACGATGTCATTACCATGTATGCGTCCGCATCGACCGCCGCATGATAAGCCGGGAGATAATATTCGCGCAGTGTGCGCTCGCTCATGTCAACCGTGTTGTAGTCTCTTCCGGCTTCGGGAGCACCGTAGGCGGCAAAATGTTTGATGCATGATGCTATCCCGCGTGACTGGTATCCTTTGACCTGCGCCGCCGCATACAGTGCGTTAAGATAGACGTCCTCTCCGGTTGACTCCATTACGCGACCCCAACGTGCGTCCCTGATGTAGTCAACCATGGGGCTGAAGGTGACGTCGACTCCGGAAAGCTTGCACTCTTCCGCAGCCATTTCGGCACATTCGCGCATAAGCTCGGGAGAGAAGCTTGCAGCCATGCCGAGCGGTATGGGGTAAACGGTCTTGCAACCGTGTACGATATCATGCATGAACAAAAGGGGGATGCGGTTACGATCCGTTTCCATGTGACCGCGCTGAGCCTTGCGTACCGAATCGGGGTTCTGTATGTTGAGTACCGACCCGAGTGAATCGATGTCCGACTTTTTGAGACTCAGACGGCTCATGGGTCCGGTGACCGCCGTGTCGGATATGTCGGGCAAAAACGATCCGTCAAGCTGTGTAAGCTGGCAGAGCTTTTCTTCAAGCGTCATACCCGCAAGTTTTTTGCTGATTGATTCTTTCATAAACACTCCTTGCTGTTATGTAAAGTTGTTTAATAAACTGCCGATACATTTTGCGTAAATATACCGATTACAGTATACAACCGATCCGACTTTTTTTCAAGATGCTCCGGAAATTTTTTTGTAAATTAGTTAAAAACAACAGCTCCCGCCTGTACGGGAGCTGTTGTTTGCACCACAGTGCGG
>CALBLD010000243.1 GCA_937895775.1 uncultured Clostridia bacterium | reverse complement strand
TCACAAAATTTGTGAATATACCCTGCGCAGTCTCCGGACGGAGATACACTGTATTCTTCGCATCCTCGGTAACGCCCTGAAATGTCTTGAACATCAGATTGAACTGACGGATGTCGGTAAAATTATGTTTACCGCACGAAGGACACGGGATGTTATTATTTTCAATAAAATCTTTCATCTCCTGCTGTGAAAAAGCATCAATCGGCTTTTCGAGAGCAAAGCCGGTCTTCTCGCACCAGTCCTCTATCAGCTTATCGGCGCGGAAACGCTCCTTACATTCCTTACAGTCCATGAGCGGGTCGGAAAAACCGCTGAGATGCCCGCTTGCCACCCATGTCTGCGGATTCATGAGTATGGCTGCATCCTGACCGACATTGTAGGGATTTTCCTGCACGAATTTTTTCCACCAGGCACGTTTGATATTATTTTTCAGCTCAACACCGAGCGGACCGTAATCCCATGTATTCGCAAGTCCGCCGTATATTTCGCTTCCTGCAAAGACAAAACCTCTGTTTTTACAGAGTGCGACTATCTTTTCCATTGTTTTTTCATTGTTTTTCATAAAAATGTTCCTTTCTTGATATAAAACCTGTTGCTCTTAAAAACGAAATCAGCCGCCGTACTGCTTTATCTGCGAAACGGTACTTGATCTGTCTATCTCAAAGAGACGCTCACCGTCGGTTGTCAAAAAACGTCCGATTACATTTACCGTCGATGATTTACAGAATCTGTAATTAAAAAACTTTGCCGCAGCACTCTCCGGAGTATTATATCTTCCGAGATCATAATTCATATACGGCGAAATACGTGTCCATATCTGACCGAAGCCTTCAATGCCCTTCGTTGTACAGCTTTTATCAAGCACCGATTTACACACCGATGCGACTATCTGATATTTCAGAAGAGGATTTGAATAAGCATCATACTTCAGAAGCGACCGCAGATCGGCTGACGAAAGATTATTATCACCCTTCGGAAAGAACCTTGTTGCGCCGTCATAAATTGTGGTTGCCTCAGGAAAGTTTACGGTCAGACCACCGAGTGAATCGGCACAACGCGCGAAATCGGAGGTCATCACATATGTATAGCAATCCACCGAAACACCCGTACACCCGGTCACTACCTCGGATATATAATTCCCGGATGCCCCGTACTCAGGAAGCGATGCGAAATAAAGCGCATCCGACAGGCTCATTGTCACTCCTCTGAATTCAACCGAAAGTGCGCCGGGAATGGCAGTTGCAAATGCCTGCTTTTTATCTGTATTTACTGTTACAAGTGTTATGAAATCGACGATCTTCTCGGGATTGGCTTTTTCCAAACGCGGGAGTCTGTCAACCCCGGGAACAACTGCGTCCGATTCATCGGTCGAATCGCCATCCTGCTCCGT
>CALBLD010000242.1 GCA_937895775.1 uncultured Clostridia bacterium | reverse complement strand
ATACGTAAACTTGACATAAGGCTTGTTGTCGTCGGAGGCGGATTCGGAGGAATAGAAGCACTTGTTGTTCGTTTCCTTCTCGTTTATAAGTATGAATCCCGCCTGTGCCGGATATGTTCCGTCCTTCCACGCTTTGACAAGATCGGTTATGTCAAATTCGCTCCACTGTCCGGTGCGCATCGATGCGCCGCAGTTCTTCCCGATCGAATACGAGCCGACATTGTTCCATGTGACATTGCTCTCTGTCCATGTCGTATTACTTGTGAGCGGATAGAGATTTATGAACTGCGACCCGCTTCCCGAGGCGTCTTTGGCATGGAAGCTGACGCTGAGCACCTGATCTGCGGTAAGCGACGGGTAAACGTCAAGATTCAGAAGTCCGCCGAGCCTTACAACAGTGCGCCCTACGCCGTAGCTTGCCGATGTCGTGCCGACGCTGTTGTAGAGATATGTTCCGCAGTTGCGGTTCGGCTGAAGCTCGAAGATCGGAGCGTCCTCTATCGACGATGCGCCCTGCACCTTGTCGGAGACGGTGACGGTCGGATCGACCGTGACCGGATAGACCGTGTCGGGGTCGGACAGAAATTCGTCGTTTGCCGAGATCGTTATCTCGTATCTGCCCTTGCCGAGGGTGACTATCTCCATGCTTCCGCTGTCGGGCTTGCCGACCGCGTCGTATACAACGACGTCGCGCAGTCTGAATGCGGGCGAGTCTGCTCCCGCCTCTGCGAGATAATAGCCGTCGTCATCGTTTCCGAAAAGCTCAAGGCTTTCGGAGGTGAGCAGGAAGGTGAATTGCGCTCTTTCGGTGTATCCCGAGAGAATCACATCCTCCTTTATTCCCGAAAGAAGGGGAGTGTATCTGAGAAATGTGCCTTCTCCGAAGGCTTCCGGGTAGACTACCGCGCCCTTGTCGGTCAGCGCGTCGCAGTCGCCGATGTTCAGCGGAGTTATCGTGAGCGAGCGTCCGGCATAACTCATGTTTATCCCGTTTTTGGGGACGTCGGGCATATAAAGTCCTATGTTGCTCGACGCTGTTGAGTAGCCGCCGCTCTTTCTGACGAGCGAAAGATCCTTTTCGCGGACTTTGCCCGAGCTGTCGGTGTACTTTAAGTCCTCGTACATCATGTAGACGGTATGAGTGCCGTCGCCGTTGTCGAAGACATATGTATTGTCATCTTCAAGTCCGATAAGACGTGCCTTGTAACCCGCGGAGTCAAGCTCGTCGCCGTCTGCATAGTCGCGCAGTATGCTGTCGGACGGAATCGGCGGACTTGTGCCGACGGTTCCGGAAGCGGAAACAGGAAAACATAGAGAAACCGCGGAAACCGCAAACGCCGTCGCAAGGATGATCGCAATCAGCCTGCGAAGGTGTCTTTTAAAAATTCTCATGTTTTTCATGAAATTATTCCTTTCATTTATTTGTTTGTTCTCTTAAGGGAGTAAAAAAATTTGCAATGACGATGTAAGTCCAATCTGTGCGCGCCGACCGTCCCTCAAGTGCCGATCGGTGCGCCGACTTAAATGAAAAGCAGATGATAAGCGGGAGATATTGCGATCGCTTTGCATAAAGAACCGATGATCTTCATGTTTTCCTCCGTTCCGCACAACTGCAGTACCCTTGTAAGCCAATGATACCATAAATTTCATGCCGTGTCAAGACGTTCTCAGCCGTCTCCACCCTATAAGACGTAATATCTT
>CALBLD010000241.1 GCA_937895775.1 uncultured Clostridia bacterium | reverse complement strand
ATTTCACCAAGGCTACTGACAGCGAATATAAGTATACCGTGGAAGCAGCAGCAGTAATACTGCCGAAAAAGATCAGGTATTCGGTCGTTTGATATGTGCTTTGAATAAAGGTGCAGGGGCGAGTCAGCTCGCCCCTGCTGTTTGTGTTACGAAAAGGCAGGAGGTAAAAAGGTGGTAACACGCTTGTATGATAAGAAGGATATAAAAATATTTATTCTGTTTATATTGAATAATCTGAACCGTCCGATGAAATATGAAGATATAAATGATACGATCATGCAGGACGGAATCGTCGGGGGTCTTGATTTTGCGGATTGCTTTGCCGATCTGATAGATGCGGGCAATATACAGGAGATAAGAGACGAGGATACCCTGTATTATGAATTGACGCTTCAGGGCAGGCAGGTGGTCGAAAGTCTTCAGAATGACATACCGAAGTCGGTGCGCGCACAGGGACTCAAATCGGCATTCAGACTTCTTGATTTTAAAGAACGCGGCTCCGAGATTTCGGCAAAGTATTCGCTCCGTGATGACGGAAAGTACGATCTGTGTTGCAGTATAATCGATGAAAAACAGTTGTCGCTTGAAATAAAACTGATAGTTGAAAGTTCTAATCAGCTTGAACTGATGATGCATAATTTCGATGACAGACCCGAGGTAATGTATCGCGGAATCGTCGCTTTGCTCACAGGCGATATGGAATATCTGCTCAATGATTGAAAAGCGAAAATTGTGAAATATTGTGTAATTTGTGTCACAATGCATAAAAATCATCGAATATAACGCCGAAAAAAAGAGCTGTTTTATACATTTTTTCAGAAGTAACTTAAAAGTGACAAAAATGTAAATAATATATTGACAATATGAAAAATGATGTTATAATGTGGGTAATAATAGTATTATAACCACAGGATTGTTTTCGGACGGAAAGGGCAGTGTCTTTGTGAAACCGGAAAATGAAGGACGTGCCGGAAAGTCGGAGGAAGTGCTGATAATTCTGCGATCGATGCAGAGCGGATCCGACGATAGGTTCGGCGAACTTTGTGAAATATATAAACCGCTTGTGGAAAGAACGGTCATGTCAACTGCTGCACGATATGCGGAGTATAATGTTGAAGCCGACGACCTCAAACAGGAAGCAACACTGGCACTTTATAACGCCGCCATGAAATTCGATCTGAAACAGACTGCCGTGACTTTCGGTCTTTATGCAAAAATCTGTATGCGCAACAGGATGATCTCGGTCGGGAGAAAACTGATGAGACCGGGCGGCAAACTCAAACGCCTTTCGACGTTGCGTCCCGATTATGCAAATACGGTCGGAGCCGGATCAATGCATCCGGTACAGACGGAACAGAGTGCCGTAATACCGGAGGAAACGCTCGGACTTCTGTCGCGCTATGAACGCAGGGTCTGTGAACTTTATATTTCCGGCTGTTCATATAAGGATATAGCTTCAAAACTCGGACGCAGTGAAAAATCCATTGACAACGCTGTTTACCGTATACGTGCTAAAATAAAAGGCACGGTGCGGTGACTATATCCCCCGATAGCTTAATGAAAAGCACCTTTTCGGAGATATCGGACAAATCCGTTTCGGGGGAAGATTTATTTTTTTATTTTCAAAGCGAGGTAAAACAAATGTACCAGGACATCACATTAAAGTGCAAGGATTGCGGTAATGATTTCGTCTTTACGGCAGGAGAGCAGGAATTCTACGCTGAAAAGGGATTCCAGAACCAGCCCCAGAGATGCAAGGCATGCCGTGACGCCAAGAAGAACGCAACAAAGCCGGCGAAGGAAATGTTTGTTACGGTTTGCGCAAAATGTGGGAAAGAAGCAAAGGTTCCTTTCCAGCCGACAAGTGACAGAGCTGTATATTGCAGCGAGTGCTTTGCGGCAATGAGAGCACAACACTGATTTCTTTCGGCAGAAGCTGACCTCTTTTCGATGCTTGGCTGAATGGTGTGAGTGATTTCCTAAATCATATAGACCGTCAGGGACACATTTCGGTGTGTCCCTTCTGTTTTTTTTATAAAAACAGAAAAAAAGCTATACTTTTTTCTTAAAATATGTTATAATGCCCCTTGAAGATACGAAAAAAATGGCTGGCAGGGGTCTGATGTATGATAGAAAATGAATATAAGAAAAAATACGGCGCGGCAAGATCGGGAAGAAATGATATCGGGGATAATGACATTGAAACGGACGGAAGCCTGATCTACGGGCGGAACGCCGTGATTGAGCTTCTGAAAAGCGGGAAAACGGTGAATAAGATTTTTTTGCGTTCA
>CALBLD010000240.1 GCA_937895775.1 uncultured Clostridia bacterium | reverse complement strand
GAGGTTATCGGCTACGAATTCGTTTCGCTCGGCAAGATGACCGACTTTATCAAGAAGGGTATGGAACCCGGCGAAGCATACAAGAAGTCAATGGGTACATACGGCAGATTCAAGCCCGAAGACGGCGCGGTCAAGTATATTGACCCCCGTAAAGACTGATGAAGGAGGATTACCGAAATGGCACAGTTTGAAGGTTATGAGAGACGTGAGGCGAAGATCCTCGGCGTCCTGAAGGAATACGGGATTTCCTCTATCGACGAATGTAAGGAAATTTGCGAAGCAAAAGGAATCAACCCCTATAAGATCACTGAAGAAACACAGCCTATCTGCTTTGAAAATGCAAAATGGGCGTATACCGTCGGTGCGGCAATCGCAATAAAGAGCGGCTGCAAGAAGGCTGCGGATGCGGCAGCTGCTATCGGTGTCGGACTTCAGTCTTTCTGTATCCCCGGCTCGGTTGCCGAAAACCGCAAGGTCGGTCTCGGACACGGCAACCTCGGTAAGATGCTTCTTTCCGAAGAGACAGAGTGCTTCTGCTTCCTCGCAGGTCACGAATCGTTTGCGGCTGCCGAGGGTGCAATAAAGATCGCACTCAACGCAAACAAGGTTCGCGTAAAGCCTCTCCGCGTTATACTTAACGGTCTCGGCAAGGATGCGGCGTATATCATCTCCCGTATCAATGGCTTTACATATGTGAAGACAGAGTTCGATCCGTACAGCGAGACCGTAAAGGTCGTTTCCGAAACTCCCTTCTCGAAGGGTCCCCGCGCGGCAGTAAAGTGCTACGGCGCAGATAACGTACCCGAAGGCGTTGCTATCATGAAACTTGAGAATGTCGGTGTTTCGATCACCGGTAACTCGACCAACCCCACAAGATTCCAGCACCCCGTTGCGGGAACTTACAAAAAGTGGTGCGTTGAGAACGGCGTGAAGTACTTCTCCGTTGCATCCGGCGGCGGAACGGGTCGTACCCTGCATCCCGACAACATGGCTGCGGGTCCCTCTTCCTACGGCATGACCGACACAATGGGCAGAATGCACTCCGATGCGCAGTTCGCAGGCTCCTCCTCGGTCCCCGCGCACGTTGAAATGATGGGTCTGATCGGCGCAGGCAACAACCCGATGGTCGGCA
>CALBLD010000239.1 GCA_937895775.1 uncultured Clostridia bacterium | reverse complement strand
TCGGCACATCGCAGGATCCCTCAGTCAGCCGTGCGGAAAACGAAAAGCCGTCCGTCGGTGAATCGACCACGGTTGCGGGAACCGAAAGCAAGTCCGACTCCCATACGGGCAGCAATACCGACAATTCAAAAACGGCGGCAGTGATCGGCGCCCTCTGCGCGTTTGCCGCCCTTCTGTCCTGTGTCGGACTTATCGCAGTAAAATATCTGCACTGAACGCGGGCGGATTCGGAATCACAAAAGACCCGCCGCTGTCAGCCTGTCGGTATCAAGCCTTATAACCTTGATATTCCTTCCGTGTCCCGCATATTTTCTGACCTGATAAAGATAGCCGTCGGCTATCATCTGATTCATGACCTCGGACACGCTGTCGGTATCACTGCCGACGGCTGCGGCAACCGCCGACGCAGTCGCAAGAAATGTCGGGTTGGCGTTTTTATTCGATGAATATATTCTGCCGAGCTGACGGCAGACAACACGGAGAATACAGTTTTTCAGCTCTTCCCCGCACGGCATTTCAACCGTTCTTGTCGCACAGCTCTTAAGCTGTCCGCTGAACGAGCCTTTGATTCCGTAGACGACCACTTCTTTTCCGCAGGAGTTTTTCAGATAGCTCGTGACCGACGAAAAATGTCCGTCGCCCGAAAAAATAATAAAAACATCGATACCGCGTTCGTTTGCATTGCGGTAGATGTGATCGAGCATAATAAAATCGGTAAAATCCTTTTCGCTGTGTTCGTCCGAGTTCTGCGTTTCGATTATCATGTTTGTTATGCCGCGCAGTTCTGCAAGCATTGATCTGAGCTGCGGGTTCGAAAAATCTCCGAAAAAGAAAAGTCCGCGCAGATCATATTCGCGGCATATTTCGTTATACCATAAACGGACATCCGGTTTTGTGCCGTACTTCTGAAGCATGGATATGCACCAATGATCGAAATCGACAAAACAGATTGCTTTTTTCTTTTGTTCCGATCTGAACAAAAATCTCATTGACTTTTTCACCTCCTTTTCAAAAAATCCGATGTTCCGGGCAGGTGCCGATCAACATATGGCGCAAAATATCCCGGATACATCATTTTACCACAAAATCGCCGATTGTACAAGACTTTTTGCAAAAAATAAACCAAGCGGTGCAAAACGAAAGGATTATCATATGAAAAACATGCTCATAATAGACGGAAACAGCATATTGAACCGACAGTTTTACGGCATCCGCCCGCTGACAACGTCAGGCGGACTTTTTACGAATGCCGTTTACGGATTCATGAACGTACTGCTGTCCGAGCTTGAAGCACTGACCCCCGAATACGTTGCCGTCGCGTTTGACGTTCATGCACCGACCTTTCGCCACAAAGCATTTACCGACTACAAGGCGGGCAGACATGCGACCCCGCCCGAGCTTCTCATGCAGTTCCCCTACGCAAAAAAACTGGCGTCCGCAATGGGCATCGGCGTCCTTGAAAAGGAAGGCTTCGAAGCCGACGACATTTTGGGAACGCTCGCGCGCATGGGACGTGAGAACGATGTGGACACCTACATCCTCACAGGCGACCGCGACAGTCTCCAGCTTATCGGCGACCGCTGTACCGTCCTGCTCGCATCAAACGGCGGAACGCAGACCTTTGACAGTGAACGCTTTTACGAAAAATACGGCATCACGCCCGATCACTTCGTGGACATGAAGGCACTCATGGGCGATTCGTCCGACAACATCCCGGGTGTCCCGGGTATCGGCGAAAAAACAGCGTCGAAGCTTATCGCCGAGTGGGGCGACATCGACAATCTGTACGCAAATCTCGACAAGATCAAAAAGGGTAAAATGCTTGAAAATCTTGAAAACGGCAAAGAGTCGGCGTACATGTCGAAATTTCTCGCAAAGATCGTCGATGACGTTCCGCTTGACATCGATCTTGACGGCATACGCCGCGGCGAAATCGACAAACCGACGCTCAGATCGCTTTTCGGCGAGCTTGAGTTCACCGGGTTTGCAACCCGCATGAAACTTGACACCGACGACTGTCCGGATACTCCGGACGAAACCGAGCTTACCGTCAAAGAGCTTGCCGAAAAGGATTTTTCGGGCAGGATAGCACTTATGCTCGGCGACGGCAGTGCGAAAATCGCCGACGAAAACGGGCAGTATACCGTAAATTTCTCCGACCCGTCCGAGCTTTACGGCTTCTTTGACAAGGGCGGCAGAGAGTTTATACTCTACGACTGCAAAAGCGTCTTTCACAGACTTCACCGTACTCTTAACTGCACCTATGACGTCCTGCTCGCGGCATATGTTCTGTCGCCGACCGACGCAAATTACGACACCGACCGCCTCGGAAATCTCTGGCTCGGCTCGCCTGTCAGGGGCGCGTCCGATCTGCTCCGCCTTGCCGAAATAACCGAATCAAAGCTCCGCGAGCTTTCGATGTACGAGCTTTTCCGCTCGGTCGAAATGCCGCTTGCAACCGTTCTGTACAGAATGGAAGAGCGCGGCATGCTGATCGACCGTGCCGGACTTGAAGCTTTTTCAAAGGAGCTTGAAGAATCGATAAAAGAGGACAGCGCAAAAATATACGAAATTGCCGGTCATGATTTCAACATCTCCTCGCCGAAGCAGCTTGCGACCGTTCTGTTTGACGAACTCGGATTGCCCGTTTTCAGGAAAACAAAATCGGGATATTCGACAAACGCCGAGGTACTTGAAAAACTGTACCCGTATCACCCGATAATCGGACTTGTTCTCGATTACAGACAGGTCACAAAGCTTAAATCGACATATGCCGACGGTCTTCCCGCAGCGGCGGACGCGGATGACAGAATCCGCACCTCATTCAACCAAACGGTCACCGCAACCGGCAGGCTTTCGTCTACCGAGCCGAATTTGCAGAATATACCGATACGTACCGAACTCGGCAGTCGCATGCGCGGATATTTTCCCGCGCCGCAAGGCAGACTGCTTGTCGATGCCGACTATTCGCAGATAGAACTCCGACTGCTTGCTCACATATCGGGAGATCCGCTCATGATACGCGCCTTCGTAGAAGGTGCCGACATACACACAGCCACTGCGGCGCAGGTATTCGGTGTCGATGAAGCAGACGTGACTCCCGAAATGCGCAAGCGTGCAAAGGCGGTCAACTTCGGCATTGTCTACGGAATCGGCGATTACTCGCTCTCGCAGGATCTCGGAATCACCAAAAAACAGGCGGCTGATTATATACACGCCTACAAATCGAAATATATCGGCGTTGAGGAATATTTATCGGCAACCGTCGAACAGGCATACAGAAACGGATATGTCGTAACAATGTCGGGCAGACGCAGATACATTCCCGAACTGTCCTCCCCGAAAGCATCGGTACGGGCATTCGGCGAACGTGTCGCAATGAACAGTCCGATACAGGGTTCGGCGGCGGATATAATCAAGATTGCCATGATAAGAGTGGAAAACGCACTTGAAGAAAGCGGACTTGACGCAAAACTGATAATGCAGGTACACGACGAGCTTATAATCGAAGCAAGCGAAAAAGATGCCGATGCTGCGGCGGCAATTCTCAGGAGAGAGATGGAAAACGCCGCTTCCCTGTCGGTTCCGCTTACTGCCGACGTAAACATCGGCAAAACATGGCTTGAATGTCACTGATGATAAAAAACAGACTGTGAGACATACCACGTCTCACAGTCTGTTTTTATTTGATTTTTATTTCTCCGTCGATTATCTGTTTCGCACTGTAAATCGTCGGCTGCTGCATGTTGCTTGAGTAAAGAGTAGACACCATTGCATCGTCGTCGGTCAACCTTCCGTGCGGATCGAATTTTTCTTCGGTGAGCGGTTCCTTGTATATGTCAACAAAACCGTTTATCTGCTCAACAACCGCCTTGCGGCAGACAACCGAAAACATGCCGCTTCCGAGCGAAAGCCGCTCGGTCGCAAGCTTTGCGAATCTGATGTTTTCGTAATCGGGTTCCGAAAGTTTTTTCAGGATAAAGACATCCGATCCTCCGGTTCCGGTTACGGTCGTGGTCATGTTCTGCCTTATATCCACCGCACAGACCGACATGACCTTGCTGTCAACATTGTTCTTCACGGATGATACAAATGCCGTGAAAAGCAATTTGTGAATATGAAGTTCGCTCGTAAAACCGTCAGAAAATTGATTGTATGAGACAAGCCCGGCGGCGGAGCTGCCTCCGAGCAGTGTCCTGCCGCTTTTTATTATAGTTCCGTCATCAAGACCGATCGCATACGGGATATCAAGCGTCACCCCGCCGACCGTATCAATGACATTTGCCAGCTGATCCTTTGTCATATGAGCGGTATAATCGATGTGAACGGCAAGCGAATCCGAGATCAGGTCGGACACCGACTTCATTGCGTTTGCAACCGGTGTCTCCGCACCCTGCGCAATCTCATTTGCAAGTCTGTTTTTGTATTCGGCGGCAAGAGTTACCTGACCCGAATAATAGGTATCCGCGGGAATCTGAAGAACCGCAACCGTTTTGGCATCGGTATTCAGCGTGATCAGCAAAAACGAAACAATTTCCCCCGCCTTGCCGCCTTCAAACGCAGACAGAATCGTAATCCTGTCCGGCTTGCGATCGATATTCAGTTCAAAATCCGGCTCTTTTTCGGTCTGCCCCA
>CALBLD010000238.1 GCA_937895775.1 uncultured Clostridia bacterium | reverse complement strand
ACTTGACGGCATAAACGGCGTTGACGGCAAAGACGGCAAGGACGGCGCACCCGGCGAAAAAGGTGACAAGGGTGACAAGGGTGACAGCGGCGAGAACGGTACCGACGGCAACACCCCCTTTATAGGCGAAAACGGCAACTGGTGGATCGGCGACACCGACACCGGAGTCAAAGCCGAAGGCAAAGACGGACAAAACGGCAATGACGGTGTTGACGGTGCGCCCGGTGAAAAAGGCGAAAAGGGCGACAAGGGCGATCCCGGTGAGAAGGGAGATAAAGGAGACAAGGGAGATAAAGGTGATAAAGGTGACAGCGGAAAAGACGGCATATGCCCGGGATTTTTCAGCGGAGCCGGCGAACTTATGGGCAACAACTGGGGAACCGTGCTTCCCTTTACCGAAATCAAAAATGTCGGAAATCTCATTTCCTATAACGCATCAACCAAGCAGATAACCCTTGCAAAGGGACATTCATACAGTCTGATATTCAGCGGAACGGTATCGGTATCGGCAAAAGGCGATGATGCCAAATGCGGTGCAGCACTCGTTGACGGATACACAAGCACGATCTTTTTTGCAACACAGACCTACACAATCATTCCGAAAAAAGATCAGACCGCAGGGCTGACCGTTGCATACAACACTGTTTACACTGCCTCTTCCGACGACATTGTCCTGAGCCTTGCATACAGCAACATGCTGTTCCAGAATACGAATTTCGACAGCAGCAGATACAGCATAACGATAATTGTTCTGGACTGAGCATTGTCTCATCCGCAAAAGTACACGAAAAGGAGAAAACAATATGAAAAAACGGACTTTAAGCATTTTCCTTATTCTTTGCATGCTTGTGTCCCTTCTGCCCGTGACGACTGTCGGAACCTTTGCATCTCCGTCAGAGCAGGAAAACGGCGGAGCCGACGACCTGTTTACGATCAGCAATCAAAAAGAACTTTACGAGTTCGCAAAACGTGTAAACGCAGGCGAAACGGGGCTGAACGCGGCTCTGATTGCCGACATCACGGTCAACAGAAATGTACTGAAAGACGACGGCACGCTTTCTGAGGGTGCAGACAAATTTCTGCCGTGGACACCGATCGGCAGTAATGAGAACCGCTATGTCGGCTTTTTCGACGGTCAGGGTCACACGATAAGCGGCTTGTATTTCAGCGATACCGACGCCGCATATGCGGGACTCTTCGGATATATCGGCGAAAACGGCAGAATCGAAAACGTCGGAATCATTGATTCGTATTTTCTGGGCAAGAGCTATGTCGGCGGAATCGTCGCCTTCTGCATGGACGGATCAATCATAGATTGCCGCAACGCCGGAACCGTTTCAAGCAAAGAAGCGACCGACCCGACCAAGGTCGGCGGCATTTGCGGAATACTTTCCGGAATAAAATTAAAAAAAGCAACTATACGCGGATGCATCAACACCGGAAGCGTTTACGGCGGCAGTTCCGAGGAGGCGGCCACCGGCGGAATATGCGGGCGCAACGATGACCGCGGAACAGTTTACAAGTGTTATAACTCAGGCAATGTAAGCGGCTCCGACCTGACCGGAGGTATTATGGGGTTCAATGCCAACGAAACCTACGGCTGCTTCAACACAGGTTCGGTCAGCGGTGCAAAGCGCACGGGCGGCATTGCGGGCTATGCCGGCGGTCGTAGCGGATTGATCGCCGCCTGCTACAATACGGGAACGGTTACGGGAAACGATGAAGTCGGCGGAATCGCCGGCTATGCGGCCGACGACGTCATCGGCACTTACAATACAGGTTCGGTTACCGGCGGCTCCCGTGTCGGCGGAATCGCCGGCGAATACGATCCCGCCTACTTCCACGGCAACTGCTCGCTTGCAGGCTCGGTTACCGGCAGCAGTGACGGCGAAAGTGCCGACATATTTACCGACGGCACCGTCTGTGAGACGCTCAACACCGCCATCGAAACCAGAACCAAAATACAGATCAGATTCTACCGGGGACCGGATAAACCCGAGCTTGCGTTCGACCCGGACACCGACAGCGAAGGAAACTACATGATCGGCAACAAATCAGAGCTTTACTGGTTTGCGATCCGTGTAAATGCAGGCGAAACAGGCATAAATGCGGTTCTGACCGACGATATCACGGTCAACGAAAATATACTCAAGGAAGACGGCACGCTTTCGGAAAACACCGACAAACTTTTCGGATGGATTCCGTTCGGCAGTGACGGAAGCCGATACATCGGAAAGTTTGACGGTCGCGGACACACGATCTCGGGTCTTTATTACAGTGACGAAACCGATAACTTTGTCGGTTTCTGCCGTGTTCTCGGCGGAAACGGAAGTATTACGGGACTGAGCATCGCCGATTCTTATTTCTGCGGCAGAACGTATGTCGGCGGCATTTGCGGCCGCAACTACGGCAACATAACCGACTGTCACACCGACATCCCGATAAACGCGGCAGGATTTGCGGGCGGCATCTGCGGAGGAAATAATAACAACATCTCAAACTGCTCAAATACAGGCACGATAGTTGCAAAAATCCCGCCGGACGAAGATGAAGACATCAATACCGGAGGCATATGCGGCTACAGTGTCAGAGGCAGAATCACCGGCTGTTATAATGTCGGAAGCGTAAGTGGGGCAAGACAGGTCGGAGGCGTATGCGGCAACAACCGCGCCGGCAAGGTCACCGCCTGCTACAATACCGGATCGGTGAGCGGAACGAACCGCGTCGGCGGCATTTGCGGAACGGAATATTTGGATCTCGATTCGATTTCTGCAGCCGTTTACCCTTCGATCAGCGGTTGCTATAATATCGGAAGCATAAGCGGCGATTCGAATGTCGGCAGCATATGCGGATCTATCGGAAGCGGCAACATCTATGACTGTCGCTTCAACAGTGAGACTTCCGACCTGAAAGCAACAGCCGGCGCCGAGGGCAGATGCGAGATATCGAATACCGACGGAGACACCTCCGCACATTTTGCGGACGGCACTGTCCGCGATCTGCTCAACAACGCAATAAAAGACAAAACCGACGTCCGTTTTTACCAAAACGCAGACGACAGTTATCCGAAACTCTGCACAAATCACCACTATAATGACGACTGCGTCTGCACGGTCTGCGGCTGTAAAACAACAGGTCCCGCAATCACACGAATCGCAAACGGCGAAACATACTGCGTGAGCGCAACCTTCATGGCGAAAAACTGCACGGTTGTCAGGGACGGCAGCACCGTCATGACCCCCGACAGTTCCGGTGTTTACACGCTGCTGCCCGGCACGCACACGCTCACAGCAATAAAGGATGAAAACACCTTTGTTACCGTCACGGTAACCGTCAGCAGGACGCACTCGGCGGACGCGGACGACCACAACTGCACAACGCCTGTTGTCTGCAAATACTGCGGCACGGTCATAGTTCGGGCGAGCGGCGGACACGTTTTCGGCAATGAATTGTGTTACGACGAGAGCGGACACTGGTACGGATGCAGAAACGACGGCTGTGATTATGCCGAGGCAAAGATCGCACACAGCGGCACCGACGACGGCGACTGCACCACACCCGTTATCTGCGCATGCGGATATATAATCACGCCCG
>CALBLD010000237.1 GCA_937895775.1 uncultured Clostridia bacterium | reverse complement strand
TCCTTGGAATTCACAGCCTGCCCGTCGTCGGTCGTAAGATAAATAACGGGAAGCTCTTCATCGGTCGGCGTTGATGTTGACGAACTGCTCTGTGATCTGTTACGGTCATTTGTCAGTGCGGTTACGAACCCGGAAGCGATCGGGACGATGGTTGCGACCGCAATAATTACCGCGGCAAGGCAGACAAGTCTGCGTTTCGATGCTGTCATTTTTCCTCCTGTCGGGTCTTCCCCGCTGTCTTTTTTCTTTTTACAATCAGTACGATTACAACCGCCGCAACGCACAGAAGAGCGGCGGAGCCGATCACGATCGGCAGTATTACCGTCGGTTTGCGCTTTCCGTCGTCACCGGTCGGCTGATTGTCGGACGGAGTATCCGGCTGATTGTCTGGCGGATTAACCTGCGACGGGTCTTTGCCGTTTTCGGGGAAGAGATTTGTCCTTTCCCATTTACGGAACAGATATGTATTCCCGGAAACGATATATTCGCTGCCCGCAGGATAGACGTTCTTACCGTCGGTCCAACCCGTGCATACATAACCCTTTTCGGCGGCTCCGGGATCGGGGAGGGTTATCTTGGTCGATTTTGCATACACCGACGGTTTGTTTCCCTGAAGCAGAAGTACCGCACTGCTGTCGTCAACCGTCCCGATCTCCGAGCGCGAACGGACGGCAACATACGACTTCTGATAATAATCGCCGTTCGTATTTATTCCGATAAGAGTAATTACGTTTATTGCACCGTCTTCGGCGGAAAGTGCCGTCTTTGGTATAACATAGCGGTTTTTGCCGTTCATTTTGAAGGCTTCCTTCACAGCAAGCTTTCCGTTCACATATATTTCGGCTGATCTGTGCGACGTATGCGTAGTAGTAACCGTCAGCACGAGATCCGAACCGGAGGAAAGATCATAAGCAAAATCGGCGGGATAGCCCGTGACCGCATACGGATCGGCGGCAAGCGTTCCGCCCGAGGCGTATTCAAGTTTCATGGTAATCCTGTCCGAGCATTTTATACCCGAGTTTTCCATGTTCGGGTCGTGCTTCACCCACTGTCTGTTGAGCCACGACACCCGCTGATTCATCCATTTTTTCAGTGTTTCGAACTCGCTCGTATAATCCTTACAGCCGCCGCCCATATACCAGTTTTTCGGCATACCGTATTTTGCGCTGTCCCTGTCGGACTCCGCTTTTATATAATCATTGTATATATCCATTGAGTCCAGCATCTCGTCAACGAGATCGCGGACCTCAGCCCATCTGTCCTCAAGGAGTGCAATATAGTAGGGATCGCCGATCAGCTTTATCCACCATTCGGCTCTTCCGCCCATATAGAACCATGAGTTTGCGGGCATCCACTCCTTTGTCAGTGTCACCTGATTTCCGCAGCCGCCGTCAAAATCCCAGCAGGGTCCGAAATATATCTTTCCGTTGTTTATGTAGAAAAATATCGACAGGTGTCCGAACTCTATGTTTTTGAAGAGATTGAAGATGATGTGGTAATCGATAAACGAATCCATATCAATAAATTCGCTGTAATGACGTCCATCCGCGGTACAGAAGTTCGGAGAATAGATAGCTTCTTCGAAATCGCTCAGCAGTTTCACAACATAGTTGTACATTTCCTTATTCGTTTCAAGTGCCGACGGATTGTCTATCTGTATCGGCTTGCCGTGAGGAGTATAGAATTTCGTACAGTCCGAATCCATTCTCATATCGTATTCTATGAGATATCCCGAGGTTATATCAAAGTCGGAAGTATCATAATAATTCGACACGACATATTTTGTGATTTTGCCGCTCGCACTGCTTCTGAACTCTCCGCTCGTTATCCATGCGAGATTGTTTTTCATCTCGTCCCCGAGCTTTTCGGCAACCTCTTTGTCATATCCCTCTTTCTCTGCGATTGCATCGGCAACATCCTCGGCGCGATCCTCCCAGTCGGGGATATCGACGCGTCCGCCTGCTATTCGCACGCTTTCGCAAAGAGTATATATTCCGCGGTACTCGCCGTTGAGATAAACAACCACCCATCTTGATTTGGTATATGTAAGTCCCATTCTTCCCGAAAGATCGTAGGTGAGCTTATTTCTCATGTTTGTGACATCGTAATAGTTTGCGATAAGCACCCAGTGCTTGCTCTTTCCCATTCCGAGAAGGTCGGCTTTTTTGTCAAGTTTGACCTTGTATGAATATTTGGCGTTTTCGCCGAGACGTTTGTCGCTTGTTTCGAATGTCGAATTGCCTCTGCAACGTATTTTTATCGCTCCGCCGTCGGTCGTATAATCGTTCGTATATTCGGCAAACCTGTCGGTGAGCTTCATCTGCATCCTGCCGGTCTTGTAGTAATCCTTGCTGTCCACGATCTCTCCGTCGTCGGTCGTGAGATATATCTCGGGCAGCGGTTCGTCCTTTTCCGAAAGGTCGGAGGCATACAGTGCGGTCGGCACCGGAAGCATGGTCACAGCCAACAGCACCGGAAGCAGAACAAACAACAGCCCTCGCGCAATTTTCATTCCGCATTTTCCCATTTTTTCAACAAACATCTTCAGTTCTCCCAAAAAAAGATAGTTTTTTTGCAAATCAGCGTCTAACTATACTATTTTAACACAAACATTACAAAATGTCAACACCGATTTGTTCATTTTTCCGAAAAATCGACAGCAGTACGGCTATATCGTCTTACAGGGAAAGCAGAACCGCCCTTTCGGATTTCACACCGAAAAATATTGAAAAAAAGCACCGACTGTGCTATAATTACAGCAGTTTATTTTAAGGAGCCACACAATGCCGGAATTGTTTTCAAATCCATCACTCAAAGGGATCGATACCGTTCTGTTTGATCTGGACGGAACTCTTCTTCCCGCAGAACAG
>CALBLD010000236.1 GCA_937895775.1 uncultured Clostridia bacterium | reverse complement strand
ACCCTTGCCTATACGCTCGGTATATGTCTCGACATTCTGATCGTAATCGTGTATATCGAATATATCGGTATGCTCACCGACATGGAAGTTACCCGATGTGTCGATGACCGGACGGGTCGGATCCATTGCCTTGGTCACCTCATAGCAGAGTCTGATTATATCATCCGACTGACGTCTTCCGTGTCTGTCCCATGTTTCGTTGAAAGGACACCAGCCTATCAGTGCGGGGTGGTTGAAATCGCGCACTACCGATTCCATCCACTCGGGCAGCCAGTTGCGTATCTGAGCGAGATCGGTATAGTCGATTCCCCAGTTGCCGTGTTCGCCCCATACGAGGTATCCGAGCTTATCAGCCCAGTAAAGGAAGCGCGGTTCGAATATCTTCTGATGAAGTCTTGCGCCGTTGAAGCCGAGCTCTATCGATCTGTCGATGTCTGCCTTGAGTGCTTCGTCGGTCGGAGCGGTATAGATGCCGTCCGGATAGAAGCCCTGATCGAGTACCCATCTGCCGAACACGCTCTTGCCGTTTATAAGGAACTTGCGCTCGGTAAGTGCAACCGAACGGAGTCCGAAATAGCTGTTTACGGCGTCAAGAACCTTTCCGTCATACTCTACGGTAAAGGTCAGATCGTAAAGTCTGCCTGCGCCGACCTCCCACAGATGCTTTTCGGACAGGGGGAGGTGGATGTTTGCCGACATTGCGTTCATTACAGTCGATGCCTCGCCGACCTTTTTGCCCTCGTAGAAGGCAACTGCGGTGATTTTGCATCCGACGGCGTATTTGTTCAGCTTGACCTCAAGATCAACCGAAACATTCTCGATATCGGCAACCGTCTTGTAGCTTTCGATATAGAATCTGTCAACCGGCTCCATGAATACGGTCTGCCAGATACCGGTGGTTCTTGTGTACGAGCATCCTGCGGAGTAATATGCCTGCGACTGCTTGCCGACCGGCTGGTTGCCGCTCTTCGTGTCATCCTCGGCACAGAGGGTTATGTAGTTGCCGCTGTCTTTGAGATGCTTTGTTATATCAACGGTAAAGGGAGTGTATCCGCCTCTGTGTTCGCCGCAGTATTCGCCGTTTACGTAAACGGTCGCAAAATAATCGACGGCACCGAAGGTGAGAAGGATATTTTTGCCCTTCCAGTCATACGGAATCTCGATATCTCTTCTGTACCATACACAGTTCATATAATCAACGTTGCCTATGCCGGAGAGCTTGCTCTCGGGGCAGAACGGTACGATGATCTCACCGTCAAGCTGCTTTCTCTCGTTGAATTTTTTAGCCTTTCCGACCATTGCATTGTCGATCTCAAATTCCCACTTTCCGTTCAGGTTCATCCACTGATCGCGGACAAGCTGAGGGCGGGGATATTCGGGTCTCGGAATATTCATGTAATGTACCTCGCATTTCATTATTATAGGTACCGTCATTATAGCAAACAAACCCGGCTTTTTCAAGTGCTTTGTCCAAAATTATTATTTCGTTAACATTTTGGGCTTTGTGAGTGCACATAATGTTTGATTTATTCACAAATTCGGTCTATAATTGTATATGTAAACAAAAGTACAAGGAGACTGTACGCAAATGAAAAAAATCATCTCGGCTATACTTGCCGCCGCAATTTTCTCATCCGCCGCGCTGTTTGCCGGCTGTTCGGGAAACAAACCCGGGACAACGACCGCAAACACGACCGGAGCGCAGACAACGGCACCGTCCTTCGACATTTCAAAGATCTTTCCCGAACTTGCCGACAGCGACACGGTTCCCGTAGTCGATTATGTCTGTGACGACTACCTGAAATACATCACCGTGTCCGACCTTTCGGACATTACGCTGTCGCTCGACGAAGCGGAGCAGCAATACAACAAGTATGTAATCGACATGCTCAAGAAACTTCAGACATATACCGAATCGGAGGACGCGCCCGCCAAAAAGGGCGACCGCGTCACGATCTTTTTCAAAGGGAGCAGTGCCGAAGGCAAAACCTTCAGTGACGAAACGCTCGAAGGCATGGACAACACCTCAAGCGAGAGCGGATACACTCTGATTCTCGGCACGCATGTTTTTGTCGGCGAATACAAAGACGAACAGGATCCCGACAGAAATGCGGAGGGTTTTGAGGAACAGCTTATCGGCGCAAAGAAAGGCGACAAGCTGACGGTAACCGTGCGCTTCAACCCGATGTACAGTGTCCAAGAACTTCGCGACGAGCTTGTAAATTTTGAAGTGGAAATTGTCAAGGTGGAGACCGCCGATCCCTCTCCCACGCTCACAGATGAGGTCGTCAAAGAACACACGCAGGGCGAATATACCGACGTCAAAAGCTTTGAGAAATACATGACCGATCAGTACAAGGGGCAGATTGCGTATGACGCGATCATGGCAAAGATCAAGATAAACAGCCTGCCCGAAGAAGACGTCGAAAAGTACGCTGCCGAATACATCAATAACTACTACGAATACAACAACACCGACAAGGACAAGCTCACAGAGGATGAGCTTAAAAAGCTGACCGACGAAGCCGACACGGCGGCAAGAGCGCACGTGGGTCAGCGGCTCATCTGGAACTATCTTTTCGGTGTCTACGGCATATCAATGACGAAAAGCGAATTTCTCGCTACTCTGCAAAGCAATTATGACACATACAGCGACTATTACGCCTACTATTACGAAATTTCGGACATTGAAGAATTTGTGTCCGTTTTCGGAGCAAACAATCTGCTTGCGCAGTTTTTACAGCAGAAGATGGTTCAGGTTATGCGCGAAAGCGTGAAGTGGGCATCATCGGACAACGAAAGCGAAAAATAATCGTACATTTTTCGCCGACATAACAAATCCCGACGGGTTTATAAAGCCCGTCGGGATTTTGCTTTTTATTTCACGGTCAGATGCGCAAGCACTATTCTCGATTTGTTTTCGAAGGGTGCGTCGCAGTTTATGTCGTTCACATAAAAGATGCTGTTGTCATTTCTGACGAAGAAGCAGGGAGAATACGCACAGCGAAGTCCTTTGTATTTATCGGGCATGATGTACGGAAGCGGATTTTCCGCATGCGTCCAGCTTTCGCCGAAATCGCAACTGAGCATGATCTCGGTACCCGTTTCCGAGTTTCCCGATGCCATGTTGCGCGCGGTGACGATGACGGTTCCGTTTTCGCCGCCGTCGGGCGTCCATGCGCAGTAGGGAGTTGAGCCGATCGACACGCCGTCATCGGTGACAAGAAGTCTTCCGTTTTCGCTCACGTCGCCCCAGTCGGTAAGATCGCGCGTCTTTTTGTAATGTACGGGATTTCCGTGCATGCCAACCATTTCATAGGTGAGTATGTACTCGCCGTTGCCCATTTTTGCAACCGCTGCCATTCCGGGACGCAGGTGACGGTCCGCGCATGCGGTAGCCTGTATCTGATTTCCCCAGTTTATGCCGTCAACCGTCGTTTTCAGAACGATCGTCTGACTGCATACCGGGTCGTTGTCGTCCGAATAGAAGCAGTAAAGGACTCCGTTCTCGGCATACAGGAAGGGTTCCCACACGCCGTGGTCGATCCCGCCCGCCTCGGCGACGACCGACAGCTTTTCGAAGCTTTTTCCGAGATCACGGCTTGCCCAGAGAACGATCTGCGAGCGTTCTTTTACCGCCCTGTCACGGATGCATCCCGAAAAGAGTATCGTCCCTTCGGGCAGTCCGCCGACCGCGCACGGAAGTTCGTATATAAACGGCTGCCAGTTGCAGACAAGTCCGCTGTCCTCCGGCTCGGTTATCCGCGAGAGGATTTCAAAGCTTTTTCCGCCGTCGCGGCTTACATGTATGATATACGATTCCTCGTCAAGCGATTCGGCGGTTGCGAGGATCGTTCCGTTTGCCGCGCCGTTGTGATAAAGCTCGACAAGTCTCGGATATGTGAGTACGGGTGCGGGATTTTCCTTTGTGGGACCGTAAATTTCGGTTTTAAAATCAACGATAAGTTCGTGCTTCATTCTGCGTTTTCCTTTCAACACTTTTATTCAATTATTATATGGGCGAGCGTTATGCTTGCCTTGTCTTTGAAACGCTTTTCCTCGCAGTTTATGTCGTTTACATAGTATACGCTTCCGTCGCCTGCGACAAAAAGTCCGGGCGAATATGCGTAGCGATGCTTGTCGCCGAGGGTATAGGGCAGCGGATTACGGATGGATTTGAACGATCTGCCGTAATCGTAGCTTATCAGCCACTCGGTTCCGGTTGACGAGCTTCCGCCCGCCATATTGTGTGCGGTAACGATAAGGGTACCGTTTTCGCCGCCCGCGGGCGTCCACGCACAGTAGGGAGCCGAACCGATCGACACGCCTCCGGCACTGAGAACCGTTCCGTTCTCCTTCACATTACCCCAGTCGGTCAGATCCTTCGTCTTCTTGTAATGTACGATGTTGCCGTCCATACCGACCATCTCATAGGTTATGAAATATTCGCCGTTGCCCATTTTGGTAACCGACGCCATTCCCGGGCGGAGATTTGCGTCCGCACAGGCGGTCACCTGTATCTGATCCCCCCAGTTTATGCCGTCCTCCGAGACTTTCAGCACTATCGTCTGACTGCATACAGGATCGGCATCGTCCGAATAGAAGCAGTAAAGCTTTCCGTTTTCCGCATAGAGGAAGGGCTCCCAGACTCCCTTGTCTATTCCGCCCGCAGTCGCAACCGTGGAGAGTGTCTGCCAGCTTGCGCCGAGGTCGGTACTCTTCCACACGACTATCTCGGTCCGGCTTGATGTGCTTCTGTCGCGTACGCAGCCCGAAAAGAGCAGTGTTCCCTCGGGAAGCCCACCGACCGCGCACGGAAGCTCGTAAATAAACGGCTGCCAGTTTGCGACCATGCCGCTTCTGTCCGCCTTTATGCGGGACAGTATCTCAAAAGTCTTTCCTCCGTCGGTGCTTCTGTGGATTATGTATGCATCCTCATTGAGCGATTCGCCTGTCACAAGTATCTGACCGTTGTTTTCGCCGTTGTGTTCAAGCACGACCACTCTCGGATATGTGAGAGTTACGTCCGGATTTTCCTTTGTCGGCTGATAAACTACCGTTTTTGTTTCGATGCGGAAGAATCTCGATCCCGGAGCCGAAATAATCTCACCCGACAGATCAAAGACAATGCCGCTTCCGACATCACAGCTTACCTTCCCGTCGCCGCAGTTCAGTATGCCGTTGTTCATAAAACGCTTGACTGCAATAAGAGTCGTCTCATTACTGCTTCCGTTTATAACAAGCTTGTTGCCGATCTTTGCTATGACCGCACCGCCCGTGTATCCTGCAGAAGCAAGCAGATTCATCGCTTCAGCCGACTGAGCACGTGAGGTTTCGCCGATGATTATTTCGACAGCCGAATCGTCGGTTCCGGTCGAATCGGCAACGATCTCCGGCTTTATGCCCGAATTTTTGCTTATGTACGTCTGGAGATTTATCGCCGCCTGTCTTAATGCCGAGGGCTGCGAAATGCTGTTGACTATGCGGCATCCGGACAGGTCAAAACCCTCCGATGCCGGTGCGGTCGTCTGTGTACCCGACGCTGTCGTTGTCTGCGGATCGTCCTTTTTTGCACAGCCTGCCGTGAAAAGCATCACTGCGGCAAGTGCGAAAATCATGATTTTTCTGAACATCTTTTTTCTCCCGATCAGTTGTTTTCTTTTTTGTAATAGTTTATAAGGCATCCCGCCAGAATAATATCACGCTCGTCACGCGACAGATTTCCGAGTCCGAGCGACAGCCTGCGCACGCTGTTTTCAGTTACCTGCCATGCGCTTATCCTGTCGGCATCCGACCCGAGAGTCTCACGCAGACCGCTTATATAAATGTAATCGCCGACGCCGAAAGAGGAGATCGGCTCTTCGGTCGTAAACGGGAGCATGCCCCAGTTTATCAGATTCGAGCGGTATCTTTTGGTCGCATATTCGCATGCAATGTTTGCAAGTCCGCCGAGAACGCGCTGGCAGGACGCCGCCTGCTCTCTTGCCGAGCCGTCACCCGGCTTTACAGCGCAGACAAGCGTGCCGAGCATGGTTCTGTCCGGGTCAACGCCGCCGCAGACCTCCGAAAGTCTTGCGAAAACACCGTCAAGTGCCGATATATGTTTTCCGTCCGTACGACGCTCTTTTTCAAATGCACGCATTTCCTTTGCCCTGCCGACGTAAAGCGGATCCTTGCGCGAGAGCGCAAAGGATGACAGCTTTTCGGGATTCGATCTGTATGACGATGTCTCGCCCGAAGGTATCAGCTCGTCGGTCGTTGTGACCGGGTCGGTAATTACCGACGCGATCTTTATGAGCATCGCATCTGCGGCGGGCGCAAATGCGGGCCAGTCGGCAATGTTCGGTCCGAATTTCAGCGGCACTTCGCTGTCGGGATGACCGAATCCGTTGTAGACGCGGTTTCTGTATGCGCTGTCGTCGTAATGATAATCCGGCTCGCTGTAATCAATGTCAAGGTCGGTCGCAGGCGTCAGCACGCCGCCGTTTGCGGCGGTTGCCGCGATCGAACGCGAATCCATGAGCGCGACCGCGGCTATCTGACCGTCGGTCGGCTTTGAGCCTTCCCTGTTCGGGAAGTTTCTCGTCGAATGTCTTATTGACAGTCCTCCGTTCGGCGGCACGTCGCCCGCACCGAAGCAAGGACCGCAGAAAGCGGTGCAGTATCGCGCCCGCATCGACGAGCTTTGAGGCTCTGCCGCTTCTGATAAGTTCGACAAGCGTCGGCTGAGAGGCAGGATATACCGACAGTCCGAAACCGCCGTCCCCGACCGAGCCGCCCGAAAGTATATCGGCAGCGGCGCAGAGGTTTTCATACGAACCGCCCGCGCATCCCGCGATAACTCCCTGATCGACATGGAATCTGCCATCATAAAATTTTGAGCGCAGATCAAGTGCGCCGCGCGGCAGAGACAGCTCTTTTACAGCCCGCTCCTCGGTCATTGCGAGCAGATCGTCGGCGTTTTCGAGATATTCCCTTATGGTATAAGCGTTGGACGGATGGAACGGGAGTGCGATCATCGGCTCGATTCCGGACAGATCGATTTCCACGAGTCTGTCATAAGTTGCGCCGTCCGCGGGCGAGAGCTTTCTGTAATCGGATGCCCTGCCGTGAAGCTCAAGATATTTTTCTGTCTTTTCGTCGGTTTCCCATATCGATGAAAGGCATGTCGTCTCGGTGGTCATAACATCGATGCCGCATCTGAAATCCATCGACAGATTCGATATTCCGTCGCCCACAAATTCAAGTATCCTGTTTTTCACAAATCCCGAGCCGAAGGTTGCGCCGACAAGCGCGATCGCAACGTCGTGCGGTCCGACTCCGGGACGCGGCTTTCCGGTAAGATGAACCGCGACCACCTCGGGTGCGCTTATGTCATAGGTGCGTCCGAGAAGCTGTTTGACAAGCTCGGGGCCGCCTTCACCGACAGCCAGCGTGCCGAGCGCGCCGTAGCGGGTGTGCGAATCCGAGCCGAGAATCATCTTTCCGCATCCGGCAAAACATTCCCGCATGTACGAGTGTATGACCGACTGGTGCGCCGGGACAAATATTCCGCCGTACTTTTTCGCTGCCGAAAGACCGAACATGTGGTCGTCCTCGTTTATCGTCCCTCCGACCGCGCAGAGCGAATTGTGACAGTTCGTCAGCACATAGGGGATCGGAAAATCGCGGAGTCCGGACGCACGCGCCGTCTGGATTATCCCGACGTAGGTTATATCGTGTGATGCCATCGCATCGAACTTTATCTTAAGGTTGTCCTTGTTTCCCGAAAGATTGTGATCGGCAAGGATGCGGTACGCCATCGTAAGCTCTCTGCCCTTTGTGTCGCCGCCTGCGGGAGCTTCATAAAAGCTTCCTTTCTTATAGACCATCCTGCGGTCGGTAAGTTTTATCATCTGAAAAGCCTCGTTTTTTTTGCATTGCCTTATTTTATCACATCAATCTCCCTTTTTCAAGAGTTTTTTCTTCTTATCCCGCCTTTGGCAAAAAAAATTTACACACCCGCCGCAAATAAAATCTTTTTTGCAAAACGTGTAAACTTTTTTATATAAAACACTTGACACGTTTAATAATTTGTGATACAATAGCCACAGATCGGAAAAGGAGGTCGGAAAAATGAAAAAGAGTGTCTATTCGCTGGTGCTGTCGGACGACGTGATAGCGGCGGTTGACAGAATGGCATACATGAAAGGCATGTCGCGCTCGGGGATGGGAAAAGAGGTTCTTTCGTCCGGAGGGTCTTACACGACCCCCGAAATGTGGGTCCGCAGAGTTTTGTCGAAAATAGCCGACGGACTCGGAAGCGGGACCTTCGTTCCGATGCCTGCGGGCGCAAACGCCTACTCGATGCGCTCGGCACTCGCCTATAAATACAACCCGTCGCTCCGCTTTTCGGTCGAACTCGACCGCAGGAGATCGGAGGACGGCGGGATCGGAGAGATGAAAATATCCCTGCGGAGCAGGAGCGAATCGCTTTTACTGCTTCTTGTGGAATTTTTCAAGCTCTGGCAGGCAGTCGAAAATGAATTTGCTCCCGACACACGCTGGTTTTACAGTGACGGCAGGATCAGCAGGCGGCTTGTTCCGTCCGACCCGAATGCCCCGGCAGAAGATGTCGGCGATGCTATCGGCAGATATGCGTTATGCATAAACGATGCGATAGGCGTGTATTTTTCGGATACCGACAGGGCGGGCAAAAAAATCGCCGAAAAAATGCGGAGCATATGCTCGGACTATTACCTTTCGGGG
>CALBLD010000235.1 GCA_937895775.1 uncultured Clostridia bacterium | reverse complement strand
TATCAAGAGGCTTCGTCTATGTGCGCGAATCCGAAGAGCTTATGGAAGAAGTAAAAGGCATTGCGGTCGAAACGCTCAACGAATGTATCGACAAGGGCGTATTCGAATGGACACAACTCAAAAACGAACTAAAGGACGACATGTCGAAATTCATCTACGGGCGGACCAAGCGCCGTCCCATGATCCTTCCGATCATCCTTGAAGTATAATTACAAAACAGCCGATCGGTTATTGATATAATCCCCTTAGAGCAGACACTTGAAAAAAACAAAAAGTTTTCGGGACTGCTTTAAGGGGAATATATCAAATCGTATCGGCTCTTCTTTATGTCATTTTTTATTTTGTAACCTTATCGGACATGAAGCTGTTTTCGACCGGGTATGAATCGGCATCCGAAAAATGCCACCACTCTCCGTAATACGGCTTGAAGCCGCACTGTTTCATTATTTCTTCGAGCATTTTCGCGTTTTCCGCCTGCACTGCGCCAACGTCCGAATAATCCCTGTCGGCTTTTTTTGAAAAATCATCAAATCCCGTGGGCATTTCAAGTTCGGTCTTATCGGCGAGCCGATAAACGGTCATATCAATCGTATTTCCCCTGCTGTGGGACGAAAAACCCTTATTCGGGTCGGCTACGTACACGGGATCCGGACATATCTGCCACAAGCGAAACTGTGCCGACGGCGGACGAAAGGCATCCCATATTTTTATTCCGTACCCCTTTTCGGCGAGCAGTTCTGCCGCCTTCATCAGTTTTTTGACCGTTCCGTAGCGCAGATATGCCTCATCAAAGGTATAGATCACGGTTTTTGTGAAATTTTCATCGGTCGAGTATTTCAGATCGTCGATCACATCCGGCAGAAAATCCCGGACTCTCACAAAGTCAGCCGCCTTCGGCTCGGCAGTCGTTACCGGAGAAGTTGCGGTTGTTGTGACCGGAGGCTTTACGGTTGCGGTCTGATCAGGTGCTGTCACGGGAGCCGCAGTGGTCACAGACGAGGACGAGGTCTGCGGCTCTGTCGCATCGGTCTGTCCGGAAGCCGTGACTGTCGTTATATTTGCTGTTGTCTGCACGTGTTCTGTTGTGGTCGGTGGCACCGACATTGTACTTTGCGTGGTTTTACCGCTTTCCGTACCCCGCAAAGCGTTTGTACCGCACGCAAAGCAGACAGCCGATACTGCCGCAACCGAAAGCAAAGCGGCAATCTTTTTCGAAAAAGTCATAAAACATCACTCCTTTCACGATAAAAGACGCAAAAAAGCAAAAAAGTGTGACAGAAAAGAAAAATTTAATTTTGCGGTCTGCTCTTACAGAAATCAAGATAATCCTGAAGGATTATCTGTGCGGAAAGCGTATCGACCGCCGCCTTACGTTTTTTTCCTCTTGTATTCGTTATATTCATTATCCGATGCGCTTCCATTGTCGTACAGCGTTCATCGAAAAGGGTAACCGATATGTTTTTTTCAGCGACGCGCTCCCTTACTTTATCGGCAAACTCACAGACCTTTTGGCTTCTGCTTCCGGCGGAGCCGTCCATATTTATCGGATTTCCTATAACTATCGTTCCGACATCATAATCGGCGGCATATTTCGCCACAAGTGCGACAAGCCTGTCCTCGTCGGGTTCGGTAAAGGTTCCTATTCCGTTTGCCAGAAAACCCATGCTGTCGCTCACCGCAAGTCCGGTACGCACATCGCCAGTATCAACTCCGAGTATCCGCTTCATGCTCTTCACCTCCGATATTTATTTGAGGAAAAGCACGTGCGGCATTTACTCCGTCCACTCTTTCGTTGATCCATTCAAGCAGATCGGCAAAAACGGTCTGCCGCTTAAGACCGGTGAGAAGTTCATGTCTCTCGTTTTCGTACAGCTTTACGCTCAGATCGGACATTTTATCCGAAAGGCGATCGGCTACCTCTGTCACACCCTTGGAATAATTACCGACGGGGTCATCCTTCCCCGCAATGAAAAGGATCGGGAGACTTTCGGGTACGAGTTCATACCATTCATCCGAATTGACATATGAAAGAAGTTCGAAAAGATCGTGATACGCCTGAACGGTAAAGGTAAACATGCATTTGGGATCACCCGCATATTTTATCTGATTTTTGTAATCTGTCGTCACCCATTCGATGCCGAGACTTCCGCCGCACTTCTTATTATAACCC
>CALBLD010000234.1 GCA_937895775.1 uncultured Clostridia bacterium | reverse complement strand
GGGATTATAGGCGGTTGCTGCGGAACAACACCGGAATATATATCGGAGCTTGTTTCAAAGACACGCAATATGACGCCGAAAACGGTTGACGATAAAAAGAGGACTGTCGTTTCGTCGTCAACACATGCTGTCTGCTTTGGCGGTAAAACAGTAATTATAGGCGAGCGGATCAATCCTACAGGGAAGAAAAAATTCAAGGAAGCACTTCTGAACAGCGATATGGGGTATGTCATGTCCGAAGCAACGGGACAAGCCGATCGGGGAGCCGATATTCTTGATGTCAATGTGGGACTTGCCGATATTGACGAAAAAGAAGTGATGCTTTCTGCGGTTAAAGCAGTCCAGTCTGTTTGTGATCTTCCGTTGCAGATTGATACCGCGGATCCGGTTGCACTTGAAGCGGCATTGCGGATTTACGTCGGGAAACCGCTTATCAATTCGGTAAACGGTACCGAAAAGTCAATGTCCTCTGTATTTCCGCTGGTAAAAAAATACGGCGGAACTGTTATCGGATTGACACTTGATGAAAACGGGATTCCCGAAACGGCGGAAAAACGTGTTTCGATAGCAAAAAAAATAATTGATAATGCGTCAAAATACGGAATCGGCATGAAGGACATAATTATTGATCCGCTGGCAATGGCTGTGTCGGCAATCCCCGATGCCGCTTCGGTCACGCTCGAAACGGTCCGACGTCTGAGTTCCATGGGTATAAAGACATGCCTCGGAGTATCAAATGTATCGTTCGGACTTCCGGGACGGGAAAACGTAAACAGTGCATTTCTTGCCTGCGCAATGCAGAACGGACTTTCGGCGGCGATTATCAACCCGTATTCGGAGATGATAATGAATGTTTGCAGAGCAACCGAAGTTGTACTCGGGCGTGACAAAAACTGTTCTGATTTTATTTCTTCAATAACCGAAGCAGGTGAGAAAAAAGATAATAAATCAGGCAATGATCCGGATGTGACCCTGTTTGATTCAATTGTAAAGGGAATGTCGGATAAGGCAAGAAATCTGGCGATTAGAGACTCTGCGGTGAAAGCTCCGCTTGAAATAATCAACGAAGAGATAGTGCCGGCACTTGATACCATAGGTCGTGATTTTGAAGCAAAAAAGGTGTTTCTGCCGAGGCTCCTCATGGCTGCCGATGCCGCCGGTGCGGCTTTCTCCGCAATCAGATCGCTTTTGCCGAAAAAAGACGGTAAATATACAATTGTCATTGCGACGGTTAAAGGGGATATTCACGACATAGGAAAAAATATCGTCGCCACTCTTCTTGAAAATTACGGATATAATGTAATAGATCTCGGCAAGGATGTTCCGCCGGAGGTTGTACTTGACAGCGCAATCCGGAACAAGGCGGTGTTTGTCGGTCTGTCCGCATTGATGACGACGACACTGCCGGCAATGAAGGAAACGGTTGAACTTCTGAAAAGGGATTATCCTGTCGGAAAAGTGGTCGTAGGCGGAGCTGTACTTACAAAGGAATATGCCGATTCCATAGGCGCGGATTTCTACGCAAAAGATGCTATGGAAACGGTCAGATATGCGGAAAGTCTTTCGGAAAATGAGAGCTGATTTTTATTTGCAACTGAATGAAAAAATCCGGAAAAAGCCGCGCCTTATGCAGGGGATTGTCCTGTCGGATAAAATTCTTACGGCTGTCTGTTTTGCGCTTTATCCGGTTTACGAAATATATCTTTCTTTCACTGACAGGTATATGCTTATCAAAACCTTTACCGTGCCTGCTGTGACGTTTGTCTTGGTCTCACTGCTAAGAGTGTTTATAAATGCAAAAAGACCGAGCGAAATCTGCGGTTTGAAGCCAATACTCAGCCAAACGAGATGCGATCGGTCTTTTCCGAGCAGACATGTTTTTTCGGCTTTTGCGGTTGCGGTGGCATTTGCACAGTCGGGTATGCGCCTCGGAATTGTTTTCTGTTTTATCGGGACATTGATTGCCGTTTTAAGAGTTGTCGGTGGAGTCCATTTTGTAAGGGATGTTGTTGTCGGTGCTCTTGCCGGGC